>NZ_JBFSPI010000010.1:0-80571 GCF_041464685.1 Vibrio sp. 10N.237.312.B06 | reverse complement strand
CCGATAGTACCAACGTTTACGTGCGGTTTCGTACGTTCAAATTTTTCTTTAGACACAATCGTGTTCCTTCCTAGTTATGATTCGCCACGTTCATTATTGAGCGAGACGCGCCAGAAATTGCTATTTTATGCGCCAACTCTCGTTAGCGCAATATTTGGACGCATTGTTCTTTCAAAAAATGAAAAAAATGCGTCCCTTTTGTTTAACCACGCTCTGCAATGATTGCATTAGCAACATTTTTTGGCACTTCAGCGTACTCACTAAACTCCATAGAGTAAGAAGCACGACCTTGTGTCGCAGAACGTAAATCAGTTGCGTAACCGAACATGACAGACAACGGAACTTGTGCACGAATTATCTTCAGGCCAGCTGTCCCCTCGTCCATACCTTCGATGATGCCGCGACGACGGTTAATATCGCCAACAACGTCACCCATCCAGTCTTCTGGAGTAGTTACTTCAACTTTCATCATAGGCTCAAGCAAAACTGGTTGCGCTTCTAGTGCACCTGTTCTGAAAGCCATAGAGGCAGCGATTGTAAACGCCATCTCACTTGAATCTACTTCATGGTAAGAACCATCATATAGTGTAGCTTTGATATCCAAAACTGGATAGCCCGCTAATACACCATTGTTCATTTGCTCTTCAACGCCTTTAGCGACAGAGGTAATGAACTCTTTTGGCACGATACCATTGGCAATTTCATCTACGAAGACAAAGCCTTCACCGGCTTCTGATGGTTCCAGTTTCAGCCACACGTGACCGTACTGTCCTTTACCACCATGTTCGCGGATAAATTTACCTTCAGCTTTTGCTGTACCACGAATGGTTTCACGATAAGCAACTTGCGGATTACCAACGTTGCAGTTCACACTGAATTCACGCTTCATGCGGTCAACGATGATATCTAAGTGCAGTTCACCCATACCAGAGATTAGTGTCTGGCCAGTCTCGTCATCCGTTTCAACACGGAACGATGGATCTTCTGCCGCTAGCTTACCTAACGCGATAGTCATTTTATCTTGATCAGCTTGAGAGCGAGGCTCTACAACGATCTGAATAACTGGATCTGGGAATTCCATACGTTCAAGAACAATTTTATGGTTCTGATCACATAGAGTTTCACCAGTAGTAACATCTTTAAGGCCGATAATGGCTGCGATGTCACCTGCTCGTACTTCTTTTACTTCTTCACGCTTGTTTGAGTGCATTTGAACAATGCGCCCTAAACGTTCACGTTGTTTCTTCACAGAGTTGTAAGCTGTTTTACCGCTTTCAACAACACCAGAGTAAACACGGATGAAAGTTAAAGTACCAACAAATGGGTCTGTTGCAATTTTAAATGCTAGCGCTGAGAACGGTTCTTTGTCGTCTGCATGACGCTCTGCTTCGTTCTCGTCTTCATCGATACCTTTAATTGCAGGTACATCGACTGGAGAAGGAAGAAAATCAACAACTGCATCTAGAACAGCTTGTACACCTTTGTTTTTGAATGCACTACCACAAGTAGCAAGTACGATTTCATTATTAAGGGTACGAGTACGAAGACCTTGTTTGATTTCAGCTTCTGTTAGTTCACCTTCTTCAAGGTACTTATCCATCAGCTCTTCATTTGCTTCTGCAGCAGCTTCAACAAGTTCTGTACGATATTCTTCAGCCATTTCTTGCATGTCTGCAGGAATATCTTCGTACGTGAAAGTCATGCCTTGGTCAGCTTCGTTCCAGTTAATCGCCTTCATCTTGATAAGATCGACAACGCCTTGGAAGTTTTCTTCAGCACCAATGTTCAGTTGAATTGGAACAGGAGTTGCGCCTAGGCGATCCTTGATCTGTTCAACTACACGCAAGAAGTCTGCGCCTGTACGGTCCATTTTATTAACGAAAACCATACGTGGAACTTGGTACTTATCAGCTTGACGCCATACAGTCTCTGACTGAGGTTCAACACCAGATGAGCCACAGAACACAACAACTGCACCATCAAGTACACGCAGAGAACGTTCTACTTCGATTGTGAAGTCAACGTGCCCCGGAGTGTCGATGATATTAATACGGTGGTCAGAGTACTGAGCTTCCATACCACGCCAAAACGTAGTAGTTGCTGCTGAAGTGATCGTAATACCGCGCTCTTGCTCTTGCTCCATCCAATCCATGGTTGCTGCACCATCGTGAACTTCGCCGATTTTGTGAGAAAGACCGGTATAGAACAGAATACGTTCACTTGTGGTTGTTTTACCTGCATCTACGTGAGCAACGATACCGATATTACGGTATTGCTCAATAGGAGTTTTACGAGCCACGGTTGAATCCTCTTATTAGAGACTTAGGGACTATTGCTATGTCTAGATTATGCGCTAGAAGCGATACTTCGCTAAAAAGTGCTTGCCCTAGAAATAGCAATAGTTCCTAGCATAAGCATAGGAACTAAAGAAGTGCTGCAAGGAAACTTGCAGCACTAAAAAGGTATTACCAGCGGTAATGTGCGAACGCTTTGTTTGCGTCAGCCATACGGTGAACGTCTTCACGTTTCTTAACCGAAGTACCTTTGTTCTCAGACGCGTCTAGCATTTCAGCAGCTAGGCGTTGAGCCATAGATTTTTCACCACGCTTACGCGCAGCTTCAACTACCCAACGCATAGCAAGAGCGTTACGGCGAACCGGACGAACTTCTACAGGTACTTGGTAAGTTGAACCACCCACACGGCGAGATTTAACTTCTACCGCTGGACGAACATTTTCAAGAGCTTCTTCAAATACAGCTAAGTGATCTTTACCAGATTTCTCAGCCATAACTTCTAGTGCAGTGTAAACAATCTTCTCTGCAGTAGATTTTTTTCCGTCAACCATAAGGATGTTAACGAATTTTGCCAGCAGCTCAGATTTGAACTTAGGATCTGGAAGGATCTTACGCTGGCCTATTACGCGACGACGTGGCATGGAATTTCTCCGTTGTCTTCTTCAGGTTTTTTCCAAAACTTTTCAGAATAATAAATAAATAGTGTTTGGCCTTACTTAACGCTTTCTTTAAAAAAAAGACGCATTAAGACTTAGGACGTTTCACACCATACTTAGAACGACCTTTCTTACGGTCGTTAACGCCTGCACAGTCAAGTGCACCGCGAACAGTGTGGTAACGCACACCTGGTAAATCTTTAACACGACCACCACGGATAAGAACAACACTGTGTTCTTGAAGGTTATGACCTTCGCCGCCGATGTATGAAGTAACTTCAAAGCCGTTAGTTAGACGAACACGACATACTTTACGTAGTGCTGAGTTCGGTTTTTTTGGAGTAGTAGTATATACGCGAGTACATACACCACGTTTTTGTGGGCACGCTTCTAGTGCAGGCACGTTGCTTTTAACAACCTGCTTTACACGAGGAGTACGTACCAACTGGTTAATAGTTGCCATTAACTAGCTCCTGATTTACTTGAAAGTAAGCTTGATGAAAAATCTAGCCCTATTACACATAGTGTAAATAGGGACGCAAAATTCTATTCAGCAGTGGGATGTGTGTCAAGAAATATACAGATCTTTTTTAGCCGTCTAGAGCTCAGGATGGTCTTTTTTTAACCACACGGATAAAATGCAGCTACCAAGTGACTGATTTGTCGTTCAAAACAGTCAGTTTTACGAATCCATCGAAGTCCACTTGATCCAGAGAGCTTGAAGCAAGTTGTTGTAGACCTCGACTATAAAGATCTGTTTTTAATACCGACACATGTTTAACGGTTGAGATTTGATTGAATAACTCATGATTTGGAAGGCAAACATACACCGCATCTTCAACCAAAAGGATATGGTCCTTTTGTTGCGAGTACATCAATGCAAGCTTGAGTTTGTCTACTGATTTTACAATATGAAGCATAACGTTCCCTAGAAAGTCAGTATTTTTTGGCTCTGAGCTAACTTCTGCGTCAACTCATTCATTTCTAGCGCAGTCACATCGATCAGTAAGTTATCAGTCGAGAGACCAAACTGATTGAGGCTATGTTGACACACGTAAACCTGCTCGATGTCGTAGAGGTCCATAAGCTTGAATGCAGAAATATAGTCACGTGATAAGGATTCATCAGGCTGTTGCGCTTTGAGAAGCTGTGTAACGCCATCACCGACAAAGAATACGCTAATGTCTTCACTGTAAGCTGAAGCCGCTAACAATGCGTCTAGCCCTTCCCTACCCGCAGCCGTTGTATGAGGAAAGCTGTTAAATATAAATGCTAATGTGCTCAAAACTGGACAACCCTATCTTGCGTCAGAAGTGCTTCAGATAAACTCCCTAAGCCAGCTTGGGTAAACCCTGTCGCCAAGTTAGATGCACTTAATTGATGTTGCGCCGCTTCTTCAGTGCTGATAACTCCACGCCTTAGCGCAGCAGCAACACATGTCTCTAGGCTAACATTGTGCTCGTCCGCCAGTTTTTGCCAAGCGGCAGCTAAATCAAATTCATCATTAGCAGGCACAGTAATACCAGAGCCATTACTGACGCCGTCTTGATAGAAGAACACACTGTGAAGTTTGTGGCCCTGTTTCAATAGAGCCACAGCAAACTGATAAGCACTTCTTGCGGATTGTGAGCCGTAAACGGGTCCATTAACTAAGAGTGTATAGCTTAACAACCCTCTTCATCCTCTGTTTTACGTTGACGGATGTACAAGTACACTGTGTGCTTAGAGATATTCAATCGCTCAGCAACGCGGTTAATCGCGTCTTTGATGTCGAAAATACCTTTGTCGTATAGCTCCATCACGATTTGGCGATTTTTGGTGTTGTTCGATACAGATTTATCTGCATTGATTTCTTCAATCGTGCGTTCAACCGTTTGGTCGACAAGTTCTTCAACGTCACTAGCAAAGTTAACAGATGACGCAGCTTCATCCGCGTCTTGCGTAGGCATGAAAGATTGCAGCACTTGTGAGAATGGCGCATCTAAGTTCACGTTAATACACAGTAAGCCAATCACTCGGTCTTCACCATTGCGGATAGCAACCGTGATCGACTTCATTAGTACTCCGCCTTTAGCGCGAGTAAAATATGAACGAGAGAAGTTACGCTTAGAACCTTCAATATCTTTCAACATTTTCAATGCAAGATCTGTGATTGGCGAACCAACCTGACGACCGGTATTTTCACCATTAGCAATTTTAATCGCAGATGTATTGAGGTCTTCTAAAGAGTGTAAAACGATTTCACAAAACGGACCGATCAGACTCGCAATACCATCAACTACGGCCTCATAAGATCTTAAGATAATTTTATCGTGTTCACTGAATGGCATGACATGGACTGATTCCATTTCGAGTAACATGTCCGCATTGACTGTTTCTGTAGTAGTCACTTATTCCTTACCTTCGTGTGAAAAATCAACAAATTTATGTAAGTTTATCAGAAAATTTTAATTGCACACCTAGCTAACATTGCAACTAGTGATTTAGAACAAGTTTAAAAATCAAATACTCATATTCAAGTCATAAAAAAAGCCTAACTTAAAGTTAGGCTTTTTATTCAATCAACGTATTTTAGTACGAGGCTTTTAAGCGATATTATTGTGCAGAAGCTGCTTCAGCGTTATCGATGTTTAGTAGTTCTACTTCGAATACTAGCGTTGAGTTAGCTGGGATAGTCGGTGTATCTTGCTCACCGTATGCTAGCTCTGGCGGGATAACGAACTTGTACTTAGAACCCACTTGCATCAGTTGTACACCTTCAGTCCAACCTGGGATTACGCGGTTTAGTGGGAATGTTGCTGGTTCGCCACGATCGTAAGAGCTGTCGAACTGAGTACCGTCTGTTAGCGTACCTTTGTAGTGTACTTGAACCGTATCAGTGTCTTTTGGAGAAGCGCCTTCACCAGCCGTCATTACTTGGTAAAGTAGACCAGATTCAGTTTGCTTAACGCCTTCAGTTTTAGCGAACTCAGCGCGGAAGTCATCACCCGCTTTCTTCACTTCTGCAGACTTTTCTGCCGCTTGTGCTTGCATCGTTTCAGCAACACGCTTGTCTAGAGCTTCAAGAGCTGCACGAGTCTCTTCTTCGTTAAGTGCCGTCTTCTCTGCGAATACGTCTTCGATACCTTGAAGAACCATCGCTTTGTCTAGGTTAATACCTAGCTCGCTTGGCTTATCAATGCTTGTGCTTAAGTAGTTAGCGAAAGATACACCGATTGCGTATGCCGCTTTGTCATCTTCTGTTTTAAAGTTTACTGCTGCAACTTTAACTTCTTCTACCTGTGGAGCTTCTGCCTTTGGTTCTTCTTTCTGACAACCAACTGCTAGCATAACCGTTGCGGCAAGCAGTGATACTTTTAAAACTGATTTCATTGAATTCTCCAATTAATGGCCAAGCCATTGGTTATTGTGCACAAATCTAATGATTAGATTGGTGTGAATACGTTAGTTATAACAATATACTAGTCATATGTCTTTCGACACAAACCGGATTATTGGATGTGATGCGAATATTTTTCCACTCATTGCTATGTACGATTGTCATCACCTTGTTAAATGGCTGCTTTTTCTTCCAAGATGATGACCAACGCTGGGAAATTGAACCCAACGGCGCCACCAGCTTTGCCCTAAGTAGAGATGGACGCTTCGCGCTGCTCTACTCGCAGCAAAAACAGCTGCTCCTTTGGGATCTTGCCCAAAACAAAGAACTGGCTCAACTTGGTCCACAAGATCAATCCGAAAATCAAGTATCGCGTATTCGCATCTCTGACAATGGTCGCTTTGCCATTACCGCCAGTCAGATGAATTTCGCCGTTTGGGACTTATCTTGGACACAAGCTGAAGGGCTATGGTCGATTTCCGATGGCTTAATTCGCGATGTTGATATCTCTAGCAACGGTGAAAAAGTACTGCTGGGCCTATCTAATGGCAAAGCTATCTATGTGGACTTAGTCACCGGACGCCGTCTGGAGTTCCTCGCTCACCGAGAAAAAGTTAATTCCGTCTCCCTATCTTCGAATGGGCGCTACGCATTATCAGGCGGTAACGACTATAAAGCTTACCTTTGGGATACCGAATCAGGCTTGGTATTGCGTACATTCGAGCATGAACAAAGAGTCGTACGAGTTGCCTTACAACGAGATGGAGAGCTAGCTTTTACCTCCGATGGAGGGAATCAAGCGATGATCTGGGATCTTGAGACAGGTGAACCTCAAGCTCAATTGCAGAGCTGGTCTCGACAGCTAATTTTCTCCAGTGCTCGCTTTTCTGATGACGGCAGTATGTTGGTAACAGGTACGCCATCTAGCCAAGTGAGCGTGTGGAATACTCAAGATGGCAAACGCATTTCTCGCCACGACGCCGAGCCATTAAAAGATGCTCGCCCTCCTCGTGCGGTAGTGTATGATGCAGCCTTTGATGATAAGAACCGTGTGATATCGGGCACCTCTGCGGGCATTGCCCAAGCTTGGAATGTGGATTAAGAACGATGACAGAAAAGCGAGTTGAACAATTAGAAAGCCGCGTGAATGACCTAGAATGTCAGTTGGCTTTCCAAGAGCAAACCATTGAAGAACTTAATGAAGCGCTTAGCCAACAACAGATGTTGATCACGAGAATGCAAGACCAGATGAAGTTCGTGGTTGGCAAAGTAAAAAATATGGATGGCTCAAACCTCGCTGACGCATCAGAAGAGACGCCCCCTCCACACTATTAAGTGCGCTTTAAAGATAACGAATTAGTTCTAGTGACGCATATCGTTAGTTTTTCGTCCTCAATGTGTAAACACATTTCAGGACGGGACATAGAAAACCAAAAGGGCGACAGATACTTATCTGTCGCCCTTTTGTTTGTTTAATCTGCGCTAATTCAACTAAAGTCAGTTAAGCCAATACAAACTTAGTCATCGGCATAAATTTTTACTTCCACGCAGCCATTAGTATCAACACTCGCACGGTACATTCCTGAACTGTTCATACCGAAATGAATATCACCTTGTCCATCGATAGCAATCAAGCCTCCTTCACCACCCATGGTTTTCAATTCACCTTGAATAATCGTTTCACAAGCCGTATGCACATCTTCCTTGAGATAACGCATTCGTGCCGCCACATCACTGGCAACCATCTTTCTAAGGAAGAACTCCCCCATACCTGTTGTTGAAACGGCCACGTTGCCATTTTCAGCAACAGTGCCTGCACCGATGATTGGAGAATCTCCCACACGACCGTATTTTTTATTGGTTACGCCACCAGTGCTGGTTGCGGCTGCTAAGTTTCCGGCTTGGTCTAATGCGACCGCGCCAACCGTGCCGTACTTTTTATCATCTGGATATTTATCTGCTTGCTCTTCATCATATTTCGCTTCAGACAAAGCAAAAATACCTTTCTCTTTCATCGACTGAAGTTGGTCATAACGACGCTCAGTAAAGAAGTAATCTTGCTCGGTGAAAGTATGGTCATGCTCAAACGCAAACTTCTCGGCGCCTTCACCAATCAGCAGCACATGGTCGCTTTTAAGCATCACATCACGCGCAAGCTCAATTGGATTTTTGATATGGCGGACACCGGCAATAGCCCCCGCATCCATTTCACGACCGTGCATCACAGAAGCATCCATCTCAACAAATTCATCATGAGTCAGAACAGAACCTTTACCAGCATTAAAGTGGGGACTGTCTTCCATCACCTTAACTGAAGCAACCACTGCATCTAGCGCATCACCACCCGACTGTAATACTTGATAGCCAGCCAAAACCGATTTTTCCAAAGCCTCGGTAATACCCGTTTTTAATTCATCACTCATTTGCTCTCGTAAGATGGTGCCTGCACCACCATGAATGGCAATTGAAAAAGGCTGTGACATACAAACTCTCCACTGACGTCAACTTATAATGTTGTGCTATCAATACCACATCCAAGATTTGATGTCTGATAGCGAAAACCAAACTATTTACGAACGCTTAGATTTGCGGACACTAAGATTTGCGGACATTTAGTTTAGTAGATGAAAAGCCAACTCAAAAAGCTAGCACCCTAAACGAAAAAAACCTCCACAAGGGAGGCTTTCAATATTCTTAAACTAAACCGTTAATTCGGTATTAGTGAGAACCACAGCTACCGCCGCCGCAGCAGCCGTCTTTTTTCTCTTCAGCGTGGTCATGGCCTTCGCCACCACAGCAACCACCTTCGTGATCATGATCGTGGTCGTGACCGCCATAGCCGCCTTCTTGGTGTACGTGACCGTGTTGAACTTCTTCTTCAGTCGCTTCACGAACCGCTACAACTTCAACGTCAAACGTTAGAGTTTGGCCAGCTAGCATGTGGTTACCGTCAACAACAACTTCGTCGCCATCTACTTCAGTAACTTCAACTGGGATTGGACCTTGGTCAGTATCCGCTAGGAAACGCATGCCAACTTCGATTTGCTCAACACCTTGGAATACGTCTGCAGGAACACGTTGAACTAGGTCATCGTTGTGCTCGCCGTAAGCGTCTTCTGGAGTAACAGTTGCTGAGAACTTGTCGCCAGCGACTTTGCCTTCAAGCTCTTTTTCAAGACCTGTAATTAGGTTGTTGTGACCGTGAAGGTAATCTAGTGGAGCTTCTGCAGTTGATTGGTCAACTACTACGCCATCTTCAAGTTTCACTTGATATGCAACACTAACTACTACGTTCTTTTCAATTTTCATGAGAGCTCCAAGGAGGTTTGGACTAAGCTCGAACAATTGAGCTTAGGAAAAATTCTGTACCCGGATATTATGGGGATCAATTGACGAAACTCAATCACTCAGGCTTAAAAATACCGATCATTTCTTGATTCGCGTGTTCAGATTTCTCTACAGTTTTCGGTTTCCGTTGTTCTGTGAAGTCACAATCGACACATTCCACCAGCTCGATATTGTTTTCAATCCACCAGCGGAGTGTGTCTTGAGTACTGCAGCTTGGGCAGCTCGCCCCTGCGATAAAGCGTTTTTTCTGTTTCACGTTCATATCCTTTACTACTCTGGATTCACAGTTCTTCCGCTCTAGCTCTATTAAAGACAAAGCAGAGACCGCGTTTATTATTAGGGTGTATTGTTGTTAGCTATAAGATCTTGGTCAAAGCTCTTGGTTATAAGCTCAGGTTGCAAAATGCTTGGTGTTAATTGAGTAGCTCTAAGTTCTGAAGAACTATTCATTCCAGACTATTGCCAATAGTTTCGAGATTGGTGATCGTTTTCCATCTCGTGTCCAAAAATCTCTTCAAGCTCTTTACGAGCCTCTTTCGCTCTTTGGGCTAACTCGGCATCTTCGTTATGCTGAGGCAGCAACTCTTTCAGCATACCATTATCCAGTTTCCTAAAGTGTGCTTCTGCTCGCTTCGCTTTATATGGATGCATGCCAAGTTCGGTCAATGTTTGACGACCTAAATCTAATGCCCCAAGGAAGGTTTCACGCGAGTAGTTACTCACACCATGGTTAAGTAATTGATAGGCTTCAACACGGCTTCGTGCACGCGCTAAAATCTTTAACTGTGGGAAGTGCTGCTTACACAAATCGACGGTCTTCATGATTTCATCAGGAGAATCGGTACATAACACAATGGCTTCTGCCTTGTCAGCTCCCGCAGCTCGTAATAGTTCAAGGTGAGTCGAGTCACCGTAAAATACCTTGTAGCCGAACTTCCTAAGGATATGTATTTGGCTGGCATCACTTTCAAGGACGGTGATACGAATCTTGTTGGCATACATCAGACGACCAATGATCTGACCGAAACGACCAAAGCCTGCAATAATCACTCGAGGGCTACGATCAATCACATCCGAAGACATCGCGCTTTCACTGATTTGATTAAGTTGGCGAGCAAAAAATCGGTCTTGCAGCTTAAGCATCAATGGTGTGGTCACCATAGAAAGGCTCACAACAACCAGTAAGAACGACACTTGGTCGCCGCTTAAGATGCCTTGTGCGCTCGCCGCGGTAAAAATAACGAAGGCGAACTCACCACCTTGGCTAAGGATCATCGCCATTCGGCTGCGCGCTTTAGCTTGAGTGCCGAAGATACGAGCCAGCGCATACAGCACCAAACCTTTCAATATGACCAGAGACGACACTGCGATAAGTATTGCGAATGGGCTTTCTGCCAATAAACCTAGGTTTACTGCCATACCCACAGAGATAAAGAACAGACCAAGCAGTAACCCTTTGAATGGGTCAATCGCAATTTCTAACTCGTGTCGATATTCACTTTCAGCCAGAAGTACGCCCGCCAAGAAAGTACCTAATGCCATCGACAAACCAATCTGCTGCATGATGACGGCAATACCAATCACCAATAACAGCGCTGCTACCGTGAACAACTCACGCACACCGCTCATGACTACATATCGGAACAGTGGTCTCAACAAGAAGTGACCACCGACAAGCAAGCCAATCACACCGCCTAGCATCCATAACATGTCAGCCCAACTGCCGCCCGTATTACCCGCAAGCAAAGGCAGCATCGCCAACATAGGGATTACGGCAATATCTTGGAAAAGTAATACCGCAAAGCCTGACTGCCCCGCTTCTTTGCCACCAAGCTCTCGCTCTTCAATAACACGCAAGGCAATAGCGGTCGAAGACAAAGCTAAACCCATACCGATGACTAAGCTAGTTTGCCAAGTTAAACCAAACATACACGCGATGGCGGTAATAATCAGTGTGGTGATCAGCACTTGCGCGCCACCGAGTCCTAGAATGGGGGCTCGCATCTGCCACAGTTTTTTCGGATTAAGTTCGAGACCAATCAAAAAGAGCAGCAGTACCACCCCGAATTCGGAGAAGTGTAGAATCGCCTCTACATCACTGATTAAACCAAGCCCCCATGGGCCAATCGCCACACCCGCTAATAAGTAACCGAGTACTGAACCCAAGCCAGCTCGCTGCGCGATAGGAACCGCAACCACAGCAGCCGCTAAAAATATAACGCTACTTTGTAGAAAATCATTAGTCAGAGCCATCATCTGCTCCTATATCTTGTAGCGGGTCTCGCAACCAATTTCGATACGCTTCTGCGTGTTGGTAACGCGTCATATCGGTAACATTTCGTGCCCAGTGTAAAACCAAAGGGGATATCCAGTGCATCTGACACAAAGCAGCGGTTAGCTCGAATGGTTGCAAAATCTCTTGTAATGGATATTTATTATAGCCTGCGGCACCAAACGCCTCTTCTTTACCACCGGTAGTAATCACACTGCGCCAGTGTTTACCTTTAAGCGCACTTTGCTCACCAAACGCAAAACCCTTGCCTAATACTCGGTCAAACCACTCTTTAAGCAGTGATGGGCAGGAATACATAAACAAAGGGTGTTGGAACACGATCACATCATATTCAAGCAGCAATGCATGCTCAGAAGGCACATCAATAAAGAAATCAGGATAGATGGCGTAGAGATCGTGGACTTTGACATTCCCAAGCGACTCTATCGTTTTAACCATGATCTGGTTAGCGATAGAGGTTTGCGGCTCTGGGTGCGCATAGATGACCAGCACCTTTGGCACGGGGTTGTCTGTCGAGGGAGAATTACTCATTCCTTTGAAACATTCCTTTGAAGGCTAAACGGTGGCAAGGCCACAAGAATTTAAGCAAAAGTTACTAATATGTTATTGGCATCATAACGCAAATTGCATTGTGATCGACTTTTATCTGGTTTCAGCCTACTATGCAGGCGTCTGTTCACCTCTAATTTCTATGCTATTTCAATTATGATTACTTTCTCTGATATTCAATTGCTACGCGGCGGTAAGCCACTCCTCGACCAAGCATCTGCGACTTTTCACCCTGGCGACAAGATCGGTTTGGTTGGTAAGAATGGCTGTGGTAAATCTACGCTGTTCGCCCTGATTAAGGACGAACTGTCTATTGATGCTGGCTCATTCAGTAAACCAGCCCATTGGGAAATGGCTTGGGTTGCTCAAGAAACACCTGCATTAGAAAGAACAGCAATTGAATACGTGATTGATGGCGACCGTGAATACCGTGGCCTTGAAGATCAACTTGAGAAAGCCGAACAAGCCGACAACGGCACATTAGTCGCAGAGATCCATGGCAAGATTGAAACCATTGGTGGTTATAGCATCAAAGCACGCGCGGCTGAGTTGTTAGACGGCCTAGGCTTTCGCCAAGAACAAATGACATGGAACCTGACTCAATTTTCAGGGGGTTGGCGTATGCGTTTGAACCTAGCGCAAGCCCTACTGTGTCGCAGTGACCTACTGTTACTCGATGAGCCAACCAACCACTTGGATTTAGACGCTGTAATGTGGCTAGAGCGCTGGTTACAAAACTACCCAGGCACACTCGTTCTTATCTCACACGATAGGGACTTCTTGGATCCTATCGTCAACCGCATCGTGCATGTTGAAAATCAACTGCTCAATGAATACACCGGTAACTACTCGTCGTTCGAAACCCAACGAGCGCAAAAGCTAATTCTGCAACAAGCGATGTACCAAAAGCAGCAGAAACAAATGTCGCACATGCAGAGCTACATTGACCGTTTCCGTTATAAAGCTTCAAAAGCTCGCCAAGCGCAAAGCCGTATTAAAGCGCTAGAGAAGATGGAACAAGTACTGCCCGCTCAGTTTGATAACCCTTTCAGCTTTGAATTTAGAGAACCAGACGCACTACCAAACCCAATCATGATGATGGACGAGGTATCTGCAGGTTACGATGACAATCTGATTCTAGAGAAGATTCGCCTAAACCTAGTACCGGGCAGCCGTATTGGTTTACTTGGTCGAAATGGTGCAGGTAAATCGACGCTGATTAAGCTGCTTTCAGGCGAACTGAAACAACAAGGTGGCGAGCTAAGCTATTCGCAAGGCGTTAAAATGGGTTACTTTGCCCAACACCAATTAGAGACGCTGCACCCGGAAGAGACACCACTTCAGCACATGATGCAGATTGCGCCAAAACACACCGAGCAACAACTGCGTGATTACCTAGGTAGCTTCGGTTTCCAAGGTGAAAAAGCGCTCGATAAAGTGGCACCGTTCTCTGGTGGTGAAAAAGCGCGTTTAGTTCTGGCGCTACTGGTATGGCAAAAACCGAACCTGTTGCTACTCGATGAACCAACCAACCACTTGGATCTCGATATGCGTCAGGCACTAACGTTTGCATTGCAGACGTTTGAAGGCGCGATGGTTATCGTATCGCACGACCGCTACCTACTTCGTGCCACTACTGATGATTTATACCTTGTACACGACCGTCAAGTTGCACCGTTTGATGGTGACCTTAGCGATTACTACAAGTGGTTAACCGAACAACAGAAAGTTGAGCGCAAAGAAGCACAAGCATTGGCACCAGCAAAAGATGGCGCCAACAGTGCAGCAGCAAAAAAAGATCAGAAACGTAAAGAAGCAGAGTTCCGTAAACTGACGGCACCCATTCGTAAAAAGCTGACTCAATTTGAAAAGCAGATGGATAAATTAACGTTGGCTCTTGAAGAAGCCGAGCAAGAATTATCCGACACTTCACTGTATGAAGCTGAAAATAAGGCTAAACTGAATAAAGTACTCGCTCTACAAGCGAGCAGTAAGTCACAGCTAGAAGAAGTTGAAATGGATTGGATGTCCACTCAAGAAGAGCTTGAGCAGATGGAACTGGATATGGATAGCTTATGAGCCCAGAGCACGCACCAATATCACTAACACTGGAACGACTATGGCAATTTAGCCTTCAGTATTACAGTGTGCGCGGTGTTAAGGATGCGTGCTTAGCTTTGCAAAACCAATTCCATGGCAACGTCAATCTACTGCTGCTTCTCAAATGGCTTGATGAGCAGCAACTCTCTTTCGCTGAGGAGGAGTGGCACAAGGTGCAACAATGCTTAAGCCGCTCTGAAACCTTGCTTCATAGTTATCGAGAGCTGCGTAAACACCTCAAAGCACACGTTGTTGATTCACTCTACCGTGAAGCCTTACAATTTGAGCTGCAGCTTGAGAAACAACAGCAATCCGATCTCGTCGACTGCATTAAGTCTCTTCAACTTACTGCGAACCAACAATCACCGCTCGCTTTACAGTACTGTCGTTTATTAGGGGCGGAAAATCTCTACAACGCTTTTTCTGAACCAGCACCACAGCCCTAGCTCGTTCTCTTTCCCTTTTATTCCATCAAGACCCAAGCTTAACCTTGATATTATTCAAGCAGTTACCCATGGCCTGTTTTTGTATCTCATATAAGTGAAAGCCTTGCGCTTATACCGAGAATCAACCAAGCTCAAATAAAAACGTGGGCGTTTCGTTACAAGCTCAACACGTTATCAAAACCCGTAAAAGAAGCATGGATCGTTTTTATGACAATATTTACCGCAGCCGCTGGTCTCTCTAATCCGCACTTACAAACCTTAGTGCCACGGTTTATTCGAAATCAGGCGCTGTTTCATCCTCACTGGCAAACCTTAGAAACTCCCGACGGCGATTTCCTAGACCTTGCATGGAGTGAATCGCCAGACGGTGACAAGCCAAGCAATGATGATAAAAGTAACAAGCCAATATTCGTTCTATTCCACGGATTAGAAGGGAGCTTTGAGAGCCCTTACGCCAACGGGCTGATGAATGCATTTGCTAAAGATGGTTGGCTATCAGTGATGATGCACTTTAGAGGTTGCAGCGGAAAACCAAATCGCTTGGCTCGTGCATACCATTCAGGTGAAGTCGAAGATGCGCGCTTTTTCCTAAGGCATCTGCACGCGCAGTTCCCCAACAACCCCAAAGTTGCAGTTGGTATCTCTTTGGGTGGTAACATGCTGGCGAATTATTTGGCTGAGTATGCCGACGACCCATTGCTGTCGGCGGCGACCATAGTATCAGCTCCATTTGACTTGGCTTGTTGTTCTAGTCGCATTGAGCAGGGCTTCTCCAAGCTCTATAAGAAGTATCTACTCAACTCTCTAAAATCAAACGCCTTGAAAAAAGTTAACCTGCTACAGGAAAAGCTGGGGGTCACAGCGGAAACCATTAAGAAGATCACCAAACTGTATGAGTTTGATGAACAAATCACGGCGCCTCTGCATGGGTTCAAAAATGCCCAAGATTATTATGCACAATGCTCCGCACTGCCTAAACTCAAGAAGATCAAACTACCAACTCAGATCATTCATGCCAAGGACGATCCTTTCATGACCGATGATGTGATTCCAAAGTCCGTTCTGCCTGATAACATCGATTATCGACTGTTTCAAAAAGGCGGTCATGTGGGGTTCATTACCGGCAGCACACTCAAGCCAAGATTTTGGTTAGAAGAAGCATTACCCGCCTACTATGAAAGTCTACAAGATTCGGCATAATGACGAGCATTAGTAAATAGCAGTAAAAATATTACTAAGCTCACTCATTTCTACAACAATAAACCTATCCATGAACATAAAAGAGAGAAGTATTTATGATCATCCCGTGGCAAGACATTGCACCAGAGACACTGGAAAACCTCATCAAAGAATTCGTACTGCGTGAAGGTACAGACTATGGTGACGTTGAAGTTTCACTGCAAAACAAAATTGACCAAGTGAAACATCAATTAGCCTCAGGGGAAGTGAGTATCGTGTTTTCTGAACTGCATGAAACCGTTGATATTCAAGTCACAAAACGCTTCTAAGCTGCGCTCATAAAGGAGCCGTGTTATAGTGGTAAACGATTGCTAACAAGTAAGTTACTCAAAAGACAAGGGTTGTCATGTCCGCTAAACATCCAATTATTGCGGTGACGGGTTCATCTGGAGCCGGCACCACCACTACCTCAGAAGCCTTCCGAAAAATGTTCAATATGATGGACGTGAAGGCAGCTTGGGTTGAAGGGGATAGTTTCCATCGCTTCACTCGACCAGAGATGGATGTCGAGATCCGTAAGGCGCGCGAGCAAGGTAAGCACATCAGCTACTTTGGTCCACAAGCTAACGATTTTGGTGCATTAGAAGATTTCTTCCGTCAATACGGTAATGAAGGTACGGGAAAAGTCCGTAGCTATCTGCATACCTTCGATGAAGCCGTGCCTTACAATCAAATGCCCGGCACCTTTACGCCATGGCAAGAGATCCCTGAAAACTCGGATGTGATGTTCTACGAAGGTCTTCACGGTGGCGTGGTCGATGGTGACATCAATGTTTCTCAACACGTCGATCTGCTTATCGGCATGGTACCTATCGTAAACTTGGAGTGGATCCAGAAATTCGTTCGTGACACACGCGATCGTGGTCACTCTCGCGAAGCGGTGATGGATTCTATTGTTCGCTCAATGGATGATTACCTTAACTACATTACCCCGCAGTTTTCGCGAACTCATATCAACTTTCAGCGTGTCCCTACCGTAGATACATCAAATCCACTGAATGCAAAAGGGATCCCAAGTTTAGACGAAAGCTTCGTGGTTATACGTTTGCGCGGTATCAAAAACGTCGATTTCCCTTACTTGTTGGCTATGATTGATGGCTCATTTATGTCACGTCATAACACACTTGTGGTGCCAGGAGGCAAGATGAGTTTTGCTATGGAGCTCATTGTAAGGCCGATCCTGCAACAACTTATAGAAACCGGGAAAATAGGCTAACAAAACAACATTCTGGTTGATTACTTTTCATACCGTGATCATGTGCACAATTTTGCGTAAAAATCGTAGCTTGGTCACGATTAAAATCAAGAAATAGTACCTGAAAAAGGATACTATTCTTAAACGAAACACAAGATAGCTTGCAGCACTCAACGAGTGCTCTTATCCTAGCTACGTCAATTCAGGCTTAGCTAAAATATGGAAAGCGGCAAGCATACCCTGCAGAGGAAGTAAGATATTATGGTTCTAGGTAAACCCCAAACCGATCCAACATTAGAGTGGTTCCTTTCACACTGTCATATTCATAAGTACCCTTCAAAAAGTACTTTGATTCATGCTGGTGAAAAGGCAGAAACCTTGTACTACATCGTTAAAGGTTCTGTGGCAGTTCTTATCAAAGACGAAGAAGGTAAGGAAATGATTCTTTCTTACCTAAACCAAGGCGACTTCATCGGTGAGCTTGGCTTGTTCGAAGAAGACCAAGAGCGTACTGCATGGGTTCGTGCAAAATCTCCTTGTGAAGTGGCTGAGATTTCTTTCAAGAAATTCCGTCAACTTATCCAAGTGAACCCAGATATTCTAATGCGTCTTTCATCGCAAATGGCAAACCGTCTACAAGTAACTAGCCAAAAGGTTGGTGACTTAGCGTTCCTTGACGTAACAGGTCGTATCGCTCAAACGCTACTAAACCTAGCAAAACAGCCAGATGCAATGACTCACCCTGACGGCATGCAAATCAAGATCACTCGTCAAGAGATTGGCCAGATTGTTGGTTGTTCTCGTGAGACCGTAGGTCGTATCTTGAAGATGCTAGAAGAGCAGAACCTAATTTCTGCACACGGTAAGACTATCGTGGTATACGGCACTCGTTAATCTCGATTAACTGAGCCAAAAATTTGAAAGCCACCAAATGCGAATTTGGTGGCTTTTTTGTTTTCTAAATATCTAGAGAACAGATGCGGGAAGCAAAGTTAGAAATCGGACTTCACTATTCTAAAGTATCTCGAAGCGAAGCGTACCGGCACTTATAGGGCAAAGCCCGTGCTCGTATCTTTCTTTAACCGTTGGTGCTTTCAAAGATCTTGTCAGCTGATGCCGCGACAAATCCGGTATAAAGCTCACCATTGGCCATCGCATAACGCTTAGCGAACTCATAGAAGCCGCCAGGAATCATCTCATTGCCTTCAACAAATGAAACTGGGACTTTATCTGCCATGGTTGATGATTGCTCTAATAAGACCTCTGGAGAGCCTTTCACCTCGCCGCCAGATACATTGATAGTGAATCCCGACTCATTCAGATAGTCATTCACGGCCTGCACTTCATCGAACTTATTTAACTGGTTCACACTCACCGTAAAGTGGTTTGCACCGTAACCATGAGCGGCTAGCCAAGAAGCGTACTCACTCTCTTTTGCTAGCACTTGGAAATCTGCGAAGATCAAATCCCAAAGACGACCACCAAACAAGAATTCATGACCTTGCAGTTTGCTAGCATCCACTTGCTCAACCAACTTAGCAACGATCTGTTGCAGGTCACTTGAACACTCTTCGACCTTCAACTCACTAATGAACACTTTTGGTTGGTTTGGATCTGGGTGCTCGTAGTGCTTAGCCACTAGCTTCTTGCTCTCAAATAAGTAATCGCCACACGCCTTGTAACCTAACTCAAGGAAAGGTTTAGCCAATGTTTCAATACCTAGCGGTGCAACATTGAAAGTACGCAGTGCAATATGATCATTAATCAGGGCTTCGTCTTCTTTCAGCAAGTGATGTACTTTCTCAGCCGATGGACAAAGCCTGTGAATGTAATCGTCCCATAGTGATTTAAAGAGTAGATCGGGCGTCATGGTGACTCCTTGTCAGAGGTTCTAGCAAGCTAGTAATTTGGATTAGAAAGGGAGAGGCTGGACATAGAGTCAGCAGCCATCAGCCTGTGACATACTTGTTCTATTATTATCTACCGCCCAATCTAGGTGTCGGACGTGGTGGAAAAGGGAAGCGATAACACCACCTCCCTATTTCAAGCTTAACGAATAAGCCTAAGACTCATTAGCCTAAAACTACAGCTCAATACCTGGGCTAAACGTAGCTGGCAGTTGAGTTTCACCACCTTCCATTGAAGCCATAGGGTAAGCACAGTAGTCAGCCGCGTAGTAAGCACTTGGGCGTAGGTTGCCTGAAGCACCTGGGCCGCCAAATGGTGCATCACCACTTGCGCCTGTTAGCTGGCGGTTACGGTTAACAACACCCGCACGGATATGGTCAACGAAGTATTCCCACTCTGAATCGTCTGTGGAAACTAGTCCTGCAGACAAACCAAAGCGTGTGTCGTTAGCTAACTCAACCGCTTGCTCTAGCGATTGGTAACGAACCACTTGCAGCAATGGGCCGAAGTACTCTTCATCTGGCAGTTCAGCAATGTTGGTTGCATCGATAATCCCCGGAGAAACAAACGCCGCTTCGCCCGCTTTTGCTTCAACTAGGCTTACACCACCTAGTGATTGCAGATTAGCTTGCGCGTCCAGTATGAACTTAGCTGCCGCTTCAGAGATTTGTGGGCCCATGAAGGGTGCAGGCTCAGCGAATGGCTGATCAACACGAATCTTCAAGGTAGCCGCAACAAGCTTATCGAGCAGTTGATCGCCCTTCTCGCCAACAGGAACATACAAACGACGAGCACATGTACAACGTTGACCTGCACTGATGAAAGCCGATTGGATAATGGTATAAATCGTCGCGTCAGCATCACCAAATTGGTCACTGATCACCATCGGGTTATTGCCACCCATCTCTAGCGCCAACATCTTGCCCGGTTGACCTGCGAATTGACGGTGAAGGATATGACCGGTATTCGCACTACCCGTGAATAGCACGCCATCAAGACCTTTAGCATCGGCTAGTGCGATACCTGTCTCTTTAGCGCCTTGCACTAGGTTGATCACGCCAGCAGGAAGGCCAGCTTCTTGCCATAGCTTCATCGCAAACTCACCAGTCCAAGGTGTCTGCTCTGACGGCTTAAATACCACGGTAT
Source organism: Vibrio sp. 10N.237.312.B06 (assembly GCF_041464685.1). Lineage (NCBI taxonomy): Bacteria > Pseudomonadati > Pseudomonadota > Gammaproteobacteria > Vibrionales > Vibrionaceae > Vibrio > Vibrio sp. 10N.237.312.B06. Next base: position 60,017 of record NZ_JBFSPI010000010.1, on the reverse strand, counting down.
TACCCGATAGCAGTGCTGGAACAATATGACCATTAGGCAGATGACCTGGGAAGTTGTAAGGGCCAAATACCGCCATAACGCCTAATGGACGATGACGCAGTACGATTTGGTTACCTGCCGCTTCACGTGAAGCTTCACCAGTACGTTCGTGATATGCACGAATAGAGATAGCGATCTTGCCCGCCATCGCGCCCGCTTCAGTACGAGTTTCCCAAATCGGTTTACCCGTCTCTTTTGCAATAATCTGTGCTATCTCTTCGCTGTTCTCTTTTACTTTCTCAGCAAAGTTCAACACGATGGCTTCACGCTCTGCAAAGCTCAGTTTCTTCCAAACTAAGAACGCATCACGAGCCGCTGCTACTGCAGATTCAACCTGCGCTGGTGTTGCACTATCGCCTTGCCACACGACTTCATTGTTGTATGGGCTTACTGATGTCATGGCGTCGCCTTGACCTGCCACCCACTGTCCTGCTATCCACTGAGTCATACTTCTATCCTTAAAATCTTCGACAGATAATCGCCGCTCTTATTGAGCCAACATGCGAACGAATTCGCCTTCTTTTACTTCAAGAGCGCTTGCTACTTCAGATGATAAAATCACTGTGTCGCTTGCTTGGTCATACGCGCCTTTCGCGGCTACTGCGCGGAAGTTCTCAAATGAGGTATTACCAATTAGGAAGTCTTTAGAGCTGGAGTGCTCTGCAATTTTCACCTGAGCTCGAATCGCATGACGCACTGATTCAATATTTCTTAGATCACACTCAACCGTTGGGCCTGCATCAAAGATGTCGACATAACCACGGTTAGTGAAACCTTCACGTTCCAACAACTTAAGTGCTGGGCGTGTATTATCATGTACCTCTCCAATCACCGCCTGAGCTTCTTTGCTCAGTAGGTTCACGTAGATAGGCAGCTTTGGCATTAGGTCAGCAATGAAGCCTTTCTTACCGATACCAGTTAGGTAATCTGCAAGCGTGAAATCAATTGAGAAGAAGTGCTCTTGCAGCCATTGCCAGAAAGGTGAGTTACCTTCCGCATCCGATACACCGCGCATCTCAGCAAAAATCGTTTTCGAGAAACGCTCTGGGTGTTCAGACATGATCAGGAAGCGACACTTCGACATCAAACGACCATTCAATCCACCACGGAAAGCTGGACGCAAGAACAGTGTGCAGATCTCACTGCATCCGGTGTAGTTATTACCGAAAGTCAGCAGCTTAACGACGTTATTCACGCCAAGCTTTTGCGATGAGTGAACCACTTTGCTGATGTGGTAAGAGTAAAACGGAACATCCCAGCCAATTGAGGCTTCGATGCCTGTCGTGCCTGCAACTTCTCCCGTTTCAGTGTCGAAGCCAACCATTAGGTAGCCTTCATCACCGGGTTCAGTCACGTCTTGTTTGGCAAAGCTGTATTCAGAGTGAGTAATTCGGTTAGTTAACAGTTCTTCGTTAACCGGAAGAGATGTGAATCCGTGACCAGATTCAACCGCGCAGGTATGCAGCGCATCGTAATCAGATAATTTTATTGGGCGAACAACTAGCATCAATATTCCCTCCAGATGCAAAACAGGCCCAAAACGAGAAGCTTGGGCCTTTAGCAGTACGTCATGGGATCGCTCTAATGGCGATCATTCCTATGACGCCGCTCAGGCTAAACTAGCGTAGCGATTGCTTTGTCTAGTTTTGATAAACCTTCTTCAATTTCTTGTGTAGTAATAACCAGTGATGGCGTGAAACGAACCACGTTTGCACCCGCAACCAGTACCATCAAGCCTTGTTCGCCTGCTGCTACCAATACGTCACGTGCACGACCTTGCCACTCTTCGTTAAGCGCAGCACCTAGTAGTAGGCCTTTACCACGAACTTCACTGAAGATTTGGTACTTGTCGTTAATCTTAGTAAGACCATCACGGAACAATGCTTCACGCTCTTTCACGCCAGCTAATGTTTCAGGTTGACTAACCACATCAACAACCGCTTCTGCAACAGCACACGCCAGTGGGTTACCACCGTAAGTTGAGCCGTGTGTGCCAACTTTTAGATGTGTCGCCAGTTCAGAAGTCGTCAGCATTGCGCCGATAGGGAAACCACCACCTAGTGATTTCGCAGTGCTTAGGATATCAGGTGTTACACCTAGGCCTTGGTAAGCGTAAAAGTTACCCGTACGGCCATTACCTGTTTGCACTTCATCAAAGATAAGCAGCGCATTGTGTTTATCACACAGCTCACGAACCGTGTTCACGAACTCAGATGTAGGAGAGATGATACCGCCCTCGCCTTGCAGAGGTTCCATCATGATTGCACATGTGCGATCTGAGATGTGCGCTTCTAGTGCTGCAATATCGTTGTAAGGCAGGTGAGTTACATCGCCCGGTTTAGGACCGAAGCCATCAGAGTAAGCCTCTTGACCACCCACAGTTACAGTAAAGAAAGTACGACCGTGGAAACCTTGTTTGAATGCAATGATTTCAGATTTCTCAGGACCGTGAACATCCGCTGCCCAACGACGAGCTAGCTTCAATGCTGCTTCATTCGCTTCTGCACCAGAGTTGGCAAAGAATACTTTTTCTGCAAAACATACGTCTGTTAGCTTCTTCGCTAGACGTAATGCAGGTTCGTTGGTCATTACGTTACTTAAATGCCAAATTTTGTTTGCTTGCTCAGTAACTGCGTTAACCATTGCTGGGTGACAGTGACCCAAACAGCTCACAGCGATACCACCAGCAAAGTCGATATACTCTCGGCCTTGTTGGTCCCAAACGCGTGCGCCTTCCCCTTTTACTGGGATCATTTCCATTGGGTTATAACAAGGCACCATCACCTCATTAAACAGACTACGTTCTACTTTTTTTTCCACTGTCATCGTACATTCCTTCTCGATACCGCAAGCTTCGCAAATAAGCGTACTGGTTCATAAGTGAGACAAAGATATTTTCTCTCGCCATAATCCCGCTACAGCATTATATTTACATTTAATTAACGTTTTCAATAGTAGATTATTCTTTAGCCATCCCTAACAACCAGCTAAACGTCACTACCTATGACTATTTATGCATCAATTAATCTGTTTTATGAAGCTTTTTTTACCTAAACGCATAACCAGTAATAGCAAAGCCTTACCGGCATTGCGGTATATAGGGTTCGAGACGAAATAAGGCGAATAATTTTGCATAGGCTAAAAACTTAGCCTGAAGAGAGAGAAATGTTATAAAAAGTGATCGGCGTCAGAGGAGTAAGAGACGCGTAGCGCCCGAATTTAAACGCTTAACCAATGGGCTAACAGGTTCAACTGGCTTATTTAGACGGAGAAAGAGTCAAATTTAAACACTCAACGCGCTAAGAAGTTAGCGAGAAGTTGGTGTCCCTGCTCTGTTTTAATCGACTCAGGGTGAAATTGTACGGCATCAATCGGCAAGGTTTTGTGTTGATAACCCATGATTTCATCCATGCTGCCATCTTCAAATTCCGTCCAAGAGGTCAATTCAAAGCAGTCTGGTAGCGTGCCATTTTTCACCACTAGAGAATGGTAACGTGTCACGGTTAGAGGGTTATTAAGCCCTTGAAAAACGCTCTTGCCATTGTGGCGGATTGGGGAGGTTTTACCGTGCATCACTTGTCTGGCTCGCACTACTTCACCACCAAAGACTTGGGCAATGGCTTGATGACCAAGGCACACACCTAAGATCGGCAACTTACCCACGAAGTGTTCAATGACTTGTAGAGAGATTCCCGCATCATCGGGCGTACACGGGCCCGGCGAGATAACAAGATGGCTAGGATTCAGCGCTTCGATACCTGCGATATCAATCTCATCGTTGCGAACAACTTTCACAGTGACCCCTAACTCACAGAAATACTGATACAAGTTATAGGTAAAAGAGTCGTAGTTATCGATGATAAGTAACATGGGTCGAAATCGTTTGCTAAATACTAAATGATTGGGAGATATAGGGGCGGTATTGTGCAATACCCATGGCGAAAGGCAAGTGGAAACTGCATTTCGCCAATAATTAAGGCCAACCTAAGTTGACCTTAATTGTTTACAGATAACTTTCAGTTACCTGTATCAACTGGCTTGCGCAGTTAACGATGTCACTACTTGCGACGACGCCACATTGCTAAGCCAAACAATGACATCAATGCACCTAAGCCGAATGAACCACCGACTTTAAGCTCAAGAACTGCCGGATCATGATCCGATGAACGGAAGTGATCTTGGTACTTCGGCAGATCACCTTTGAACTCTTCGTTGTAATCAAGCAACTTCGACTCACCGCCATTGATGTGCCAGTCAGTCGCATCCACCACCCTATCTTTCAGGCTGTCGCTGATCAACAGGTGATCCAAAGCGCCAACCTCATCATTGTATGAGTAGCTCCAGCTGTCTGGGTGCTTTTGAGCCACAGCATTAATGTAGCCGTAGTTCTTGGTAATCACCGCACCGTTATCACCAAACTGCTCGACACCGTCAATGTAAGTGTTACGCGCCGCTTTGATTTGCTTACCGTATTTCTCTTCAGAGTAATCCGTCAGTACCAGCATTGGGTCTTCCATGCCGTACGAGTTCATATCACCCAGAATCACTTTATGGCCTTTGATGCCATCTAGCGCTTCACCCAGTGCAACCGCAGCTGCAACACGGAAGTTCTCACATGAACCTTGCTTGTCGGCATCAACGCCACCTTGACCGCCCTGTTCTACAGGGGCTGCATCTTCCCAACACTTAGAACCTTTCGATTTAAAGTGGTTAATCGCAACGGTCAGTTTCTCTTTGGTGCCTTTCACTTTAAAAGTTGGCGCCAATGAGTCACGTTGATAGTTTTTACCGTCTTCAATCACCTTGCCAGAATCGTCTAACACTTCTGGAGCCTGTTGGCTGGGCATCGCGATAACACGACTGTCTTTAAGCTTAACCACTTTCTTACGGTAGATAACACCTGTTGTAATGACATCAGTACCAATCGAGTCCATCTCGTCGGTCACGCCATCTTCGTTCGAATCGACAGCCACAAAGGTATAGCGGTCTTTCTTACGCTCAATGCGATCATTCAGTTGGTTTACAAGCTGCTGAATGGCAGAGCCTTCACCAAAACCGTTGTTCTCAATTTCCATCAAACCAATGATGTCGGCATCTAGACGAAGAATCGCGTTCACAATCTTCTCTTGCTGCATCTCAAACTCAGTGATGGTGTTCGCGCCACGGTTGTTGCCGTGTTGGTTCGCGTCACCGCCAAATGGAGAGTTAAAGTAGTTCAATACGTTGAAGGTCGCGATACGTAGATCACCTTCATCCATATCAGGCTTGTCAGTACGTGGGTCATTACGGACAAAGTTCTCAGCCGAGATCTGGTTGGTTGTCACTAAGCGATATTCGCCGTAACTGTAGGTCAGTACACCTTCTAGGCCAATAATGGTGTCATCAATACGGATGTAGTCTTCTGTTGAACCATCTTGGTCAATATCGGTACGGCCAAAGTCTGGATAGAAAGGAACTTGTCCGTCACCGGCTTTTTGATCGGTTTCAACAAAAAGACGACGGTCTGCGTTATCTTTAGTTTGCTGTTTCGCATCTTCAGAGCCAGCTGCAGATAACTGGTTCGGCTGCATGTTAATACGCTCATGGGCCAGTACCATGTTGTTACGACGACCTGCGTAGTCATAACCAAAGGTACGCGTTACACGCATATCAAGCGCTTCGGTTGTTTTCACCAACATGCCTTCATGGCGTTCAAGCGTTGCAGCGAAGTTCTCGTCACTGTCTAAGGCTTCAATTGCTGTCGCTTCAGGCGCTTGTTGCTCGCCCTGCTTAAGCCATTGGTTGTTTTCAACTTTAAGCTGAGTATGACTGTAATACTCTTGAACCTTACCTTTCACACACACTACATCGCCCGCAGCCAGTTCTGAACTCGATTGATTGGTGTGGATAAATAGACCTTCAGAAGTGCTTGAATTGAAGTCATCCTCAAGTGCTTGCAGGTAGAAACCTTTGGTTATGCCAGTAGTGACTGCACTTACCACACCTTTGACGAAGTATTCATCGTCAGTGATGTATGGATAGCCATCAATGAACGGTGATGTTGCGCCTTCACCTTGGATCTCTTGAATAGTCGTGAATACAGGAGCAGAGCCATCTTGTGTACAGGCAAACGCGTCAGGCAACTCTACATTGTCTAGTGAACCTAGCCCTTCAATACTGTCCTTAGGTAACGATACCCATTGCGAAGCATCAAACGTCGCAGAAGGTGTTTGTTTAGCACGAACCAAAGTAACATCTTTACCCCAGTCCACATCGCCCATCAAACCGACAACATCGTGCACCGAACCATCTGAATTCAAGATAGCCAGCGGATCGTCACCATTGTGATTAGCAATCGACGCGTTAAGAATATCAGCCGCCGCTTTAATTTCGTCACTTGCGCTGGTGTGCGCAACCACAAGTACTTCACCGGGCGCTAAAACGTGGCCATTCAAAGGTAAAGTGGCGCCCCATGATCCATTACCATTCGCAGACTTCGCCAACGAGTAACCATCTAAATTAATGCTGCTATCGCCGTTATTGGCAATCTCAACCGCTTTGTTATAGCTGCCGCCTTCCACATATTGTGAAATAAACAAATCAGCGTGTGCGCTTGTGGTTAACAAGCTACCAATTGCCACTGCTAGCAATGAAGGTTTATGTAAAAGAGCCATCCGTTTCACCTAAGTTCATCGATTTATAGTCACTGCCATCTATGGGCAGTCATGTATTTTGTGGTAACTATCAGGTTTATTTATGAAAGGAATAAGTCAGTTGGCAAGAAAATGAGGAACTTATCACTTTGGAATCATCAATTGTTTGGCACGTTTTATATTTCCAACATATATAGAAACAAGAGTGACTTTATAAAACTTGAGGATGCCAAATAAGATCACCTGCACAGCATTAGTATGATGAATGTGTTAGCTAGATAATGCTTAAATTATCAATTCAAACAAGAGATTTACTGGGAAGGTAAATGGAGCAGGCAATAAAAAGCCCAAAGTAAACAAAGTCACTTTGGGCTTGAATTTCTAAACGAGTCGTTTCAGTTCACTCTATGGGCGAGTAACAAAACCTACCGCTTCGTATGCTTTTTTCAGTGTTACTGCAGCACGCTCAGACGCTTTTTCAGCACCCGCTTTCATTACTGCGTCCATGTAAGCACGGTCAGCACGGATACGGTGGTATTCAGATTGAATCGGCTCAAGCATTTCAACTAATGCTGCGCCTACGTCTTTCTTGAATGGACCGTACATCTCAACGCCTTGGTATTGCGCTTCGATCTCTTCAAACGTTTTACCCGTCGCCGCAGAGTAAAGACCCATTAGGTTAGAGATACCCGCTTTGTTTTCCCAATCGTGGGCAATACGTGGTGGCGTTTCTGCATCGGTTTGCGCTTTGTTGATCTTCTTGATGATCGACTTAGGCTCTTCTAGCAGAGTAATCACGTTCTTACGGTTGTCATCCGACTTAGACATCTTCTTCGTCGCATCTTGCAGGCTCATTACACGTGCATTCACTGTTGGAATGTAAGGTTCTGGAACTTGGAAGATTGGCGTTTCAGGACCGTAGATGTTGTTAAAGCGAGTTGCGATATCACGCGCCAGCTCTAAGTGCTGTTTCTGGTCGCTACCTACAGGCACTTGGTGAGCGCCGTAAAGCAGAATGTCTGCAGCCATCAACACCGGGTAGTCGTATAAACCTACATTTACATCATTTGAGTGACGCGCAGACTTATCTTTAAACTGAGTCATACGGCTCAGTTCACCCATTTGCGTGTAACAGTTAAGAAGCCAACCAAGTTGAGCATGCTCTGGTACGTGTGACTGAACAAATAGCGTGCTCTTCTTTGGATCAACACCGACAGCAAGACAGATTGCTAATGCGTCTAGAGTCGCTTCGTGCAGTGCTTTCGGATCTTGGCGAACCGTAATTGCATGAAGGTCTACAACACAGTATTGGCAATCGTAATCATCTTGCATCTGTTGCCATTGACGTAGAGCACCCAAGTAGTTACCGATACTTAGTTCACCAGATGGTTGAACACCACTCAATACGATGGGCTTGCTCATGGTTTTAATTCCTTTGCTTGTTAGCTAAGCTCGTTAACTTAGTTTCTTAACCTAGTATCTGAAAAACTTAGCTTCTTAACTTTAAAATAGAAAGCCGTACAGCTCTTCTGTACGGCTCATCCAGTGTACTCATTGATAAGTATTTTGCTAGTAGGTTAGCTAACTTTTATCCGCTTTATGCTGAAACTAGAACGACATCTAGTAATTGCGCAATATTGTCTGCGACATAGTCAGGGTTTGATACTGAAATCGACTCACCGTGGTTGTAGCCGTATGTCAGACCAAACGAGTGACAGCCGGCATTCTTAGCCGCTTTGATGTCATTGCTTGAATCGCCAACCATCAGCATCTCTTCAGCTTTTACATTGTGCTTTTCTAGCAACCAGTTCAGCGCGACTGGATTCGGCTTTTTCTCTGGGAAAGAGTCGCCGCCCAACACATCAACAAAGTACTTATCGATACCGTGTTGCGCCAGAACGGCTGGTACAAATTTCGATGGCTTGTTTGTTACAAGCGCCATGGTGAAGCCCGCTTTATCCAACTCAGCTAACGTTTCTTTTACTGATGGGTAAAGGTGGCTCAGCTTATGGCCACTCTGCTCGTAAAAATCATCAAACAAGATACGCGCTTTCTTTAGCAGTTCAGGCTCTAGGTTTGGATCAACCGTCAAGTTGCGGCTCAGTGAGCGCCCGATAAGAACGTCAGCACCATTACCCACGTAGTCGCGAACTTGCTCTTCGCTTACAGAAGAAAAACCCAGTTCCTGACAAGCCTGATCGGCGGCAACAGCCAAATCAGGCACGCTATCTAACAAGGTTCCATCCAAATCAAAGGCAATCAGTTTTATTGAGCTTAATGACATCTTACTTTCCTATTTATTATGTCCGTCTTATGAGTTGAGCTCCAAGACGTAAAAAAGGGGCCAATGAGCCCCTTAATATTCAATCTATCTGTAGTTTTACGATTATGCGTTTACTTTTGCAAGCTCTGAACGCATCTCATCAATCACTTCTTTGTAATCCGGTTGATTGAAGATAGCAGAACCGGCAACAAACATGTCTGCGCCCGCTTCTGCGATTTCACGGATATTATCTACCTTCACGCCACCATCAATTTCAAGACGGATATCACGGCCTGATTCGTCAATAAGTTTACGAACTGCGCGCAGCTTATCAAGTGTGTGAGGAATGAAAGATTGACCGCCAAAGCCAGGGTTCACTGACATCAGTAGAATCATGTCGACTTTGTCTAGGATGTAATCAAGGCAAGAAAGTGGCGTTGCTGGGTTAAGTACGACACCCGCTTTACAGCCGTGTTCTTTGATTAACTGTAGAGTGCGATCAACGTGCTCAGACGCTTCAACGTGGAAGGTAATCATTGATGCGCCAGCTTTGGCAAACTCAGGTACGATACTGTCTACTGGCTTAACCATTAGGTGAACATCGATAGGAGCTGTGATGCCGTAGTCGCGCAATGCTTTACAGATCGGTGCACCAAAAGTCAGGTTAGGTACGTAGTGGTTATCCATCACATCGAAGTGCACAACGTCGGCACCGGCTGCGAGTACTTTTTCGACGTCTTCACCAAGACGAGCAAAATCTGCAGACAAAATCGATGGAGCGATTAGAAAATCTTTCATACCAAACCTCTTAAGAGTGAGTAAATTGCGAATATCACCGCCTTGTGACCTCTCATACACAAGTACAAGACTCAATCCCAAGACTATTTGGTGTGCAATTCTACCTAAGCACCTAAGCAGATCCTAGCAGTTCGAAAGATTAGTTTAAGAAAGTACCCGTGGGTCACTCAATTTAATGAGTTCGAGGATTATTCTGACGACGACAATTCTGTTGAAGCGTGTTGCTGGTTTTTCTCTTTATGGAAAAGCGCCAGTAACTCATCAACTTTATTGCGCCCTGCGCCATTACGGCTAATGGTGCGCTTAACCTTGACCACGTTCAGTTCCGCACCATGGTATAAACGGCGCGTTAAGGTGGTGTCATGGTTTGAAATCAAGACAGGAATATCGCGTTCCATCGCCGCTTTTTCAGCGACATCCGCCAGTGCAGCTTGGTCATCTAAGCTAAAACCATTACCTGCGTAAGAGGTAAAGTTAGCCGTGTTCGACAGCGGTGCGTATGGAGGATCACAGTAAACCACGCAACCTTTACGCGCGCGGCTAAAGGTTTCATGGTATCCCTCACAGACGAAGGTGGCTTTTTTCGCTTTCTCAGCAAAAAACTCTAGCTCGGCTTCAGGGAAATAAGGTTTTTTATAAGAACCAAACGGAACGTTAAAACCGCCCTTCTTGTTGTAACGACACAAGCCATTGAAGCCAAATCGGTTCATGTACAAGAAAGCTAACGAGCGATACATAACGTTATCTGTACCATTGAACTCAGCGCGAACATCTAAGAACACTTCTCTACGGTTATTCTCCGGACAGAACCAACGCTTCGCTTCAGTGATATAGGTTTCAGGATCGGTTTTAAGTAGATTGTATAGGTTGATAAGATCAGGATTAATATCTGCAAGTAGGTACTGTTCAAAATCAGTATTCAGAAATACTGATCCGGCACCGACAAACGGTTCTACCAATTTACGAGCAGGTGGCAGGTGACGTTGGATGTCTTCAACTAGGCCATATTTACCACCAGCCCATTTTAGAAAGGCACGCTGCTTTTTCATTTACTGCTCTATCTATCAACTCAAAAATAAGGCTGCGGAATGTAACATATTTTGAGGCTAAGCTCAGGGTTATTTCGCACGTTCTATCTCTCGATGCACTTGATTCATCGATTTTGCCCAAGGTTCCAACTGTTGAAGTGGTTTTGATAACGCACTTGCCGCATCTCGCGCCACTTGAATCGTTGGGTAATCTTGATAAGTGATAATAAACCACTTGGTGTCGTTACGAAGTGTTGGGTAAATACGAACCTTGTTCTCAAGCTCATACTCTTCAATGAAAGATTGTACATCTTCCAATGATGTCATCGCACTCAACTGCAGGGTATAAGCGCGCGGCGAGATAGCTTGTAGCTCTTCGCGTGCAAATGAAAATGTGATTTTTTTTGTCGGAGGTGCTGATTGTGTTAGCTCTGAACCTTCATTCGTTGCCGGCAATGACTCACGTTCCACAACATCAGGCTGCGGGAGAACGACTGCATCTGTCTTTTCTTCAACTACAGCTTCAATTGCACTGGTATCAACACTCTCAGATTTATCATCAAGCAAAGCATCGACCACATCAGAGGTGATCACCACACGTTGCTGATCTTGTTCTACCTGACCAACACTGGCTGTCTCTTCAACCACGACCGGCGGCAGAGAAGAGCTGTCATCGTCAGCACCTTGATAACTCATATCAACTTCGGCTTCAGAATCGACAGTTCCGTCGATTGTGGCTTGCTCAGTTACATTTTCCACTTCCAACGTTGGAATAACTGTCTGCTCAATAGGGGCGATAATAGATTGCGCTTTATCGTCAGGCGTTGGTTGATTAAACATCCACCAGTAACCGCCGCCGATAACAAGCAACAACAACGCCACCACAATCGCAATATTGATAGGTGAACCAATGATTGAGCGAATAATAATCCTTTTTTCCACTTTCAATTCTCCTAAGGCCATTAGCTCACCGGGCAAAGGTTGCGCTTTTTTAAATGCATTTCGCACCCGAGATTCTGACTCATCATCGACATATCGAATCACCAGTGACTCAAAGAAATGTTCAGCTTCTGGTTGCGAAAGATCATCGATCTCAAGGGCGATAGGTTTGTGCGGCTGACCGTAACTAAGTCGTGTTAATAGCGTGTCTAGGTGACCAGTTTGCGAGAACAGAACGATATTAATCGTCCATTGAGGGTTTGATTGAGATTCAAGTACCAACATCCATAATTCTGATACCAGTAGCTCAGACAATCGGTGGGCGTCATCAATGACAATAAGCACATTACACGTATCTCCATCCAGTAACCTAGCAAGGCTATCAGATAAAGAATCATGTTGATTAAAGAGTGGGTCAGAAACAATCTGACTAAGAATAAGTGCGCGGCGCTGTTGATCGTCTTGGCTTGGGTGACAAAGCAGTAAACACTGATTTTTTTCTGTCGACCATGCTTCAAGATAACGCTGAGCTAACCAAGATCGGCCAGAACCCGTTTTACCAGCAACATTTACAAAGTTTGAACCAAAGTTAGTTAAAAGCTGTAAACGCTCTAGCAACTCAACTTGAGACTCTAACTCCAATACTCTTAAATCATGAGCCAAACTCATTGGGGATCCCTACTGATAAGTTCGATCTGTAAAGCGCTTCAGTTGCCTAACTTTTAGCTAGGCAACCTCACAACCGAATTTAAAGAGTACGGCAGAAATCAATCGCTTGTTTAATGATGTCTTGAGGTACATCAGCAACCACTTCAGCAGTACCAATACTTGTTGGTAATACCAGACGCAACTGACCAGACAGCACTTTTTTATCGCGCATCATGTGCTTCATAAAGTCTTCAAAAGACATGCTTTCTGGCGTATGGATTGGTAGTTTCGCATTCTTGAGTATAGAAATAATTCGCTCAAGTTGCTGCTGAGAAATCAGTCCCTGTAATTGGGCGGTTTTTGCTGCCATTACAGTGCCTGACGACACAGCTTCACCATGTAGCCAATTACCATAGCCTAGTTCTGCTTCAATCGCATGACCAAATGTATGACCTAGGTTCAATAACGCTCTGATTCCTGACTCTTTTTCATCGATAGCAACCACTTCAGCCTTAATTGCACAACAACGAGCAATCGCGGTAATCAGTGCGTCTTCATCAAGTTGATACAGTTTCTCTAGATTCTGTTCCAACCAGCCAAAAAAGGCTTCATCGTAAATGATGCCGTATTTGATCACCTCAGCCATACCCGCTGCAAACTCACGCTCTGGAAGCGTTGATAGGCAGTTAGTATCGATGATGACAGATTTTGGTTGGTAAAAAGCGCCGATCATATTCTTGCCAAGGGGATGGTTCACTGCAGTTTTACCACCTACAGAGGAGTCCACTTGAGAAAGAAGGGTCGTCGGGATTTGAATGAAATCAATACCGCGCTGGTAGCAAGAGGCAGCAAAACCGACCAAATCACCGATAACACCACCACCCAAAGCAATCACCACCACATCGCGGCTGTAATTTCCTTCAAGCATGTAGCTCATCACTGAGTTGAACGTTTCAAGTGTTTTGTATTGCTCACCGTCTGGCAACTCTAAAAGAGATGTCTGACAGCCGACTTGATCCAATAGCGATAAAATTTTATCAGCATAAAGAGGCGCTACTGTCACATTACTGATAACAACAACTTTCTGCTTACCTGATAAAAAAGAAAGGTACGCCGGGTCTTCAAATAACCCGGCGCCAATAGAGATAGGGTAGCTACGCTCAGCTAGATTGACCGTAATCCGTTCCATGGGTTTGCTCTCCGAAAAATGAACTTAACGTTCTTCTAGCATTTTTACGATCTGGTTGGCTACCACTTTTGCACTTTGGTCGTCAGTACGAACTGTGTAGTCCGCCACTTCTTCGTATAGTGCGTTGCGAGATACAGCTAGATCTTCTAGCACATCACGCGGGTTGTCTGTTTGAAGTAGAGGGCGTTTCTTGTCGCGGTTAGTGCGAGCAAGTTGCTTTTCAATTGTTGTCTCTAGGTATACAACAATGCCTCGTGCAGATAGACGGTTACGGTTTTCTTTGCTCAGCACTGAACCACCACCTGTCGCAAGAACAATACCTTGTTCTTCTGTCAGATCGTTGATTACAGATTCTTCGCGCTTACGGAAACCATCTTCGCCCTCAACATCAAAAACCCATGCGATGTCTGCGCCAGTGCGCTCTTCGATCACAGTGTCAGAGTCTAGAAACTCCATATGAAGTTGGGAAGCTAGGTGTCTACCAATTGTACTTTTGCCGGCGCCCATTGGGCCAACAAGAAAAATATTGCGTTTCTCAGCCATGTTTTTAGCAGTAATTTACAACGTTAATTCAATGACATCGCCACAAGGTAGGTCAGTACAAGTACTGAAATTAAAAGGCCCGTGGCACCGATTCCTCACAGATAATTCGTGATAAGACCCGAAATTATCAAGGTTAGGTGCCACTAATGCAACTTTATTTTTAATCTAATTGCTCATTACTGAATCACAACTTTAGGTGTAACAAAAATAAGTAGTTCACTTTTGCCTACATTTTCATAGCTACGACGGAACAATGCGCCAAGAACAGGAAGGTCTCCTAATAGTGGAACTTTATCAACTTGGCTGCTCACACTGTGTTGAAAAATACCACCTAACACGACCGTTTCACCATTATTAACAAGCACTTGCGTTCCAATTCTTTGCGTGTCAATGGCGACAGCTTCACCGGTGCCGGTTTTCACCACTTGCCCCGGCCTATCTTGAGTCACGCTCAAATCCAATACCAAACGATTGTCGGGTGTGATCTGCGGAGTCACCTTGAGACTCAATACCGCTTTCTTAAATGCGACTGAAGTAGCACCACTTGAAGAAGACTCTAAATAAGGGATTTCAGTACCTTGCTCAATATAAGCGGGTTTTTTATTGGTGGTAATTAAGCGTGGGCTAGAAATAATCTCTGCTTTCGACTCTTGTTGCAGTGCTGACAATTCAAGATCGAGCAAGGTATCAGAACCCAGCTTGGCTACCTGAAACGCAATACTCGACGCGCTCGGGGAAGTTGCTCCTAAATTAACGTTGAGGAAATCGTCAATCGCACTATTCCCACCATTATCGTCATACGGCGTAATTTGCGATGGATGGTTGCCCTCTATCGAGCCGCCAACTTTGAAGCTTCCGTTAGTCGAGGAAACGCCCCAACGCACTCCTAGTTCATCAAGATTACCCTCAGTAACAGTGACAATACGTGCTTCTATCTGAACTTGCTTCACGGGAATGTCTAGCGATTCAATAATGCCTCGTATCACCGCAATGTTTTCTTCCAATTCACGGATCAACAGGGAGTTAGTTCGCTCATCAATGGTAATCGAGCCTCGCTCGGACAACATGCTTACCGCCCCTTCCCCACCAATCATGTCGGCAATGTCGGTGGCTTTGGCAAAGTTAATCTTGATGATTTCCGACTTGAGTTCACCTAGCTCTTCTTCCAAACGAGATTTCTCTAGCGCTTGTTGCTCTCTAAGGTCGAGCTCAGCTTTAGGTGCCACCAAGATAACGTTGCCATCAACACGCTTATCCAATCCCTTAACTTGCAAGATAATGTCGAGAACTTGCTGCCAAGGCACACCATCTAAACGTAAAGTCAGATTACCCGTGACTGAATCAGAAACAACGAGATTGAAATCGTTGTAATCAGCAATAAGCTGCAAAACATTACGTACAGGGATATCTTGGAAGTTAATCGATATCACCTTGCCTTCTTTTTCTAAAACATTTTTCTCTATTGTCACTTCATCAATAGTAGGCCTACTGATCACTACCTCAATAAAGCGACCTTTTAAGTTGTATTCATATTGATAGTCACCAGCGATCGTTGCCAACAATCGCGTACTGGGCGTTTCCTTATACACCTCAATACCTTCAACTAAGGTCGCGAAGTCCTTCACATCCAGAAGGTAAAGCTTATCGTCATTCACCTGAGTATTGAGTAACTCGATACTTAAACCTTCCTGAGCACGTTGAACATCCACCACAGCAGTACTGGTTGCCAATTCGATAATGATGACGGCGTCTTTCTCCTTGTTGACCCTAAAATCAATATTTTCCAATTGATTTGGCAAGCTCTCGGCATAGCTGAACACGCTAACCACCAACATCACAGACACAACTAGGCTTTGCAGCCCTTTGTTTATTAACTTACTTAGTCCTTTAATCATATTTACATCTCATATCCACATCATGTGACATTGGTTTACTTCAGAGCGAGCTTAACGTTGCGCTTATGCCAACAACCTAAACCATCTGGAAGGGTTTCATTAATCTGTACGTACTGGCTCGTCACCTTAGTCACTCGACCATTATTTAAGCCAATAAACTGACCTTTTTTCACATTGACCACGTTCCCTTTTGGGGTTTGTACTAACCCTGAAACGCTTGTTCCACTGCCCATTACGCCTCTTAAACGCAGCTTACTCAGTGGGTATTTTTCTAACTTGCCAATACGAGAGCGAGCGTTCGGCTGCCAACAGTCTTTCTTCACCAAGGGTTGATTTTGCACCATGGCTTCTTTAGGAAGTTCAAAGGGAGGACGAAAAGCGTGGCGTTGATAAGTTGCGGCCAAGAACTCCGTTTCTGGGACAAGTTTTTCTACCTCTTTTCTCGCCTTAGCTTCAACTTGCCTCACAAAATCTTCTAACGAATCCTGATTGGCTTTACAGCCTGAAAGCACAAGCAGTAACAATAGGGACAAAAGGACGCTACTGAATTTCATCATTCACCTCCGATTTAAACTGATAGGTGTAAGCTCGAACCCTGAAGTGCAGCGTGCTGCTTTCTTGACTGACTCGCTGCCAATTCACATCATCGAAGCTAATAATGCGCGGCAGTTTTGCGATGGCTGCGGAGAAATCACCAATCTCGTGGTAATCACCGGTTAGCTCAATATTGAGGGGTAACCGATAGAGGAATTCCTTGTTCTGCTTTTGCCCCCAATCAATGCGCGTAAAGGTTAGCGCATTATCCAAACCAAGTTCATTCACTGAGGCCAACATACTGGCGAGCTCCTTTTGAACTGGCAACTGTTCTAACAGATAGTCGTAGCGACTGGTTAGCTCATCCAACTGACTCTGAAGCTTAGGCAAAGCCGCAACCTTGTTCGCTTTTATCCTTAATGTTGCTTTCAAAGTCTGCTCTTGCTGCTTCATCTGCTGCAGTTCATCGTCTAAAGGCAGCACATACAGCCAAGTCCCGACACCTTGGATTAATATCACCAGCAACAGAATAACGAGCAGTTGGGGCAACAACGGCCATTCGGTGATCTCATCAACATCGAGATCTTGCAAGCTCACACTATTTTGCCAGCTAATCCTACTTTGAAGGTTAGCCATGATTTGCCCCCTTCTCTTTTCTGCTCGCGGTTGCGCTCTCTGCGGTTGTGTTTTCTAAAGAAACAGGGCTAAACACAAAAGAGACCTTGAAGGTCTGAAACTCTTTATTGAAGCGCTTTCGGTTATGGATAATAGAGTGCATCTCGACCCCTTTAAGAGAATCAGAACGCTCTAGATTGTCCAACATTGTGGCGAGGCGAGCCGTACTGTCGCTGATACCTGCCATCTCAATCTCCTGACCATTCATCTTTATCTTGTCGACATACACGCCCTCAGGAATCAGCTCCGGCATTAGATTCATAAAGTCGGTGGTCTTATTACGGCCAAGCTGTAACGACTCCACGACATCAAGTCGAGTCAGAATGGCTTTGTGTTCTTGTTCTGCAACTTTTAACGATTGAATTTGTCGGTCGAGCTCGGCAATGTATTGATTAAGATAATTGAGGCGAGCTTGCTGTTTGGCTTGTTGACCCTGAAAATAGTGACCAATCGCCCATTGCCCTGTAAGTGCAATGATGACGCCAAGAATGACTAGGTGGATAAAACGCTTCTTGTGCTGAGCGCGAATCTCATCACGCCACGGCAGCAGGTTAATTTGATGCAACATGCTTCTCTCCTTGCCACTTGAGTCCACTCATCGCCATACCCGCGGCAATGCCGAAATGTTGCCAGTTCATCGGCAGTTGGTGCCGCTTCGCCACCTTGTTCTCAAATAACGATAAAGGATTGAGCGATTCACAACTCATCTGAAAATGGCGCTCTAGATCTTCAACTACCATCGGAATGCTGGCTCCTTCGCCCATCAGCCAGATCCCGGATATCGGCTCAAGTGCATTCACTGAGGAATAGAGTTGCAACTGTCGCTTAAGCTTTTCAACCAAATTAACAATAAACCGATGTGTGTCCTCTGCGTTGCCGAAAACACCTTCTGTATAACTCGGGCTGTCAGTACCGCGAAGATCTTGAGTACCAAAGGCGATGTCTTTATAGAAAGGTGCTGAATCCTGCGGGATAATGCCTAACGACGTTTGGTCAACTCCCACGTCCACTAGCAACCAGTTACTTTTTTCAGGATAAGGCGTGAAGCCAACTGCCAAATATTGAGCAGACCATGTGCTTGGGTGTCGACGACAACAGGTTTAAATCCGGCTTTATTTAAAGCATCCGCTCGACTGTCTACAACTTCCTTACGAGTCGCATATATCTGATAGCTACTTGTCGATCCTTTACCAAATCGTTTGTCTTCCAGCTTTACAAAATCTAAACTCAGCTCCTCGATAGGAAAGGGAGATTGATGAGCAAAGGTTTGATAGATAGAAAACTCCTTTTCTCTGTCTTCTAAGTCACTCTCTATTTGCAGTACTTTGCTGATCACCGTGTTATCGGGTACCGAAATGGCGACGTTGCGACAGCCAAAAGGCAGTCCTTTCCTAAGTTCTTTAAGTTTCTTAACAGTTTTCTGATACTCCAAAGTATGGTTAGCTGTAAAAATGTCGTCCGAAATCGGCAGCTCTTTGTATCCCACTAGGGCATACAACTCCCCCACGGGTTTTAGTACCACGGCTTTGATGCTGTGATGATTTATATCTATACCTGTAATTAATGATGAACCCATGTGACCTAGCTCCTGAAGTGCCAAGCATTTCGTTGATTATCTAGGGGTTGTGATTATTAGTTAAATAAGCGTTAATAAACGAAAGCTAAGTTTTTAACCTAGAGTACAAGGGTTTGCTGCTTATCAGCCTTAACTAATCAGGGATTATCCGGTGAAGTTCATAAAGCGATTATTCATATTTACATTGATTTGCATGATTCTTGGAGTCAGTACAATTTTCGGGTTTTACTATTACGTAAAACCAGAGTTACCTGATGTTGCCACTTTGCGTGACGTAGAACTCCAAACGCCAATGCAAGTCTTCAGTCAAGACGGTAAATTGATCTCTCAATTTGGTGAAAAGCGTCGTAATCCCGTGACTTATGACGAGATTCCTCGCCACCTAGTTGAAGCTTTGATTGCTACCGAAGATAGCCGCTTCTACGAGCACCCTGGTATTGATCCAATTGGTATCACTCGAGCAGCACTCGTGGTTGCTATGTCCGGTTCAGCCAAACAAGGGGCAAGTACCATTACTCAGCAGCTGGCGCGTAACTTCTTCTTATCTAATGAGAAAAAGATCATGCGTAAAATCAAAGAGATCTTCATTGCGATCCACATAGAGCAACTTCTGAGTAAAGAAGAAATCATGGAGCTTTACGTAAACAAGATCTTCCTTGGTCACCGTTCATATGGTTTCGGCGCAGCAGCGCGTGTTTATTTTGGTAAGGATCTTCCTGAACTCACTTTAAGTGAATTGGCAACGCTTGCGGGCATGCCCAAAGCACCTTCAACTATGAACCCTATTTATTCTGTTGAGCGTGCGACCAACCGTCGTAACGTGGTGTTACGTCGTATGCTCGACGAAAAATACATCACTCAATCAGAGTACGATGACGCTCGCAGTGAAGAACTTATCTCGAAATATCACGGTGCCGAGATTGAACTGAGCGCGCCGTATGTAGCAGAAGTTGCACGAGCTTGGATGGTTGAACGCTATGGTGAAGCCGCTTACACATCAGGCATGAAGGTTTACACGACCGTTGATTCAAAACTGCAAAAAGCAGCGAACCAAGCCGCGATTAAGAACCTACTCGGCTACGATGAGCGTCACGGTTACCGTGGTGCTGAAAAAGTATTATGGCAAACGGCGCAATCAGCTTGGGATCATGAACAAATCGTTAAGCACCTTAAATCTCAACCAACCTATGGTGACTTAGTACCAGCAGTTGTAACCGCTGTTGATTCGAAAAGCGCTCAAGTTTGGGTTAAGAACCAAGGTGAAGGCACTATCGAGTGGCAAGGCATGAATTGGGCGCGTAAATTCCTAACGGACAACCGCCAAGGTCCAGCGCCTTCTCAAGCGAAAGAGATTTTGGCTGTGGGTGAGCAAATTTGGGTTCGCCATGAAGCAGTAACAGGCGATGAAGTATCTGAAGAGCCTACCGAAGAAACAACAACTGAACCTGAAACACCGATTGTATGGCGACTAAGCCAAGTACCGAATGCGAACACCGCATTTGTTGCAATGAACCCGAACAACGGCGCGGTATTGTCAATGGTGGGTGGCTTTAACTTTGTACACAACAAGTTCAACCGTGCAACGCAATCTATTCGTCAGGTGGGTTCTGGTATCAAACCATTTATCTACTCAGCAGCGATTGAGAAAGGCTTAACGCTAGCCTCACTGATCAACGATGCGCCTATCAATCAATGGGATAAGAGCCAAGGCACGGCATGGCGACCAAAGAACTCACCACCGACCTATGTGGGTCCAACTCGTTTACGTATTGGCTTAGCTCAATCTAAAAACGTAATGGCAGTACGTGTACTGCGCGAAGTGGGCTTGGATGATACTCGTAACTACCTAACTCGATTTGGTTTTGATATTGACGAAGTACCGCGCTCTGAAACCATTGCTCTGGGTGCGGGTAGCTTAACGCCAATGAAGGTAGCTCAAGGTTACTCAGTATTCGCTAATGGCGGCTACTACGTTGAACCTTTCTACATCAGCCGCATTGAAACACCATTTGGTGAGACTGAATTCCAAGCGACACCGAAAGTAGTGTGTAAAGACGATTGCCAACAGCCAATGACCTCAGATTCAATGGCTGATGAGTTTGCCGAGCAAGATGTGGATGCCCAAGTACAGTACGCACCCCAAGTGATCACTGAGCAGAACGCGTTCCTTGTTCGTGAAATGATGTACAGCAATATCTGGGGCGGCGGTGACTGGAGTGCTGGCACAGGCTGGAATGGTACAGGTTGGCGTGCTCAACCGCTGAAGCGTCGCGATATTGGCGGAAAAACCGGTACCACCAATGACTCGAAAGATACTTGGTACAGCGGTTACGGCCCTGGCATGGTTGCAACGGTATGGGTTGGCTTTGACAACCACAACCGTAACCTAGGTCGAACCAAAGCGAACTCTAACCTTGGTAAAAATCAAATTACAGGTGCAGAAGCGGGCGCTAAAACAGCAGAGCCGGCATGGGTTGATTTCATGGGCACAGCGTTAGCGGGTGTTCCGGCACAACGTAAAGAGCTTCCAGAAAATATCGTTCGCGTTCGTATCGACCGTGAAACTGGCTTACTGACCAACAAGTTCGACAGCTCATCAATGTTCGAGTATTTCGAGAAAGGCACTGAGCCAACCGAGTACATTACTGAACGTTTCAATGATGACATCTACTCAACGTCATCAGGTGAAGCAGTAGAAGAGCTGTTCTAGTTAGGGTTTGTTGAACCAAGTAACATGAACCAACAAAAAGGGTTGATATGTATTCATATCAACCCTTTTTTTGTGTCTATAATCAGAGCTATCTACGATTTAAATTACTAAACAGCTTTATCTAATTGAGTTCGGATAGCCTCAGCCAATTGCTCAAAGCGCCCCTTTAACGGAGAGCCCGGTCGGTAGGCAACAACAATGCGACGTGAAGGTGTTGGGTTCACCGCTGGAACGTAACACACACCATCTTTCTGTTTTTCCTTCGGTACCGATAGCTGAGGAAGCAAGGTAATACCTGCCCCTGCCGCCACCATGTTACGCAGCGTTTCTAAGCTGGTCGCTTTAAAGCGCTCATCATCTTTTGCACCCGCAGCAAAACAGAAGCCTAAGGCTTGGTCTCGCAAGCAGTGGCCATCGCCCAGTGCAAGTACGGTTTGTCCATTTAACTGCAGCATATCAACAGTGTCTTGCTTAGCCCACTCATGATCACACGGTACTGCGACGCTTAACGGTTCGTTATACACATCAATCTCTTTGAACGCCGCCGTTTCATCAACTGCAGCCAATACCAAGCAATCAAGCTTGCCATCTTCAAGTTGACTCACTAGCTGATGGGTCTGCGCTTCATGCAGGTAAAGCTCAAGATCGGGAAAGCACTCTTTAAGGTGAGGAATGATCTTAGGTAAAATATAAGGGCCAACGGTCGGAATAAAACCAATGTGCATCGGCCCTGTCATCGCTTCACCGTGTCCACTTGCCATATCCTTAAAAGTCTTTACTTCATTGAGAATACGCTTGGCTTGTTCAACAAGTTGTAACCCTGATTCTGTAAATATGACCTTCCTTGGACTACGCTCGGTTAACTGAAGTCCAATTTCATCTTCTAGTTTGCGTATTTGACCGCTTAGTGTCGGCTGACTGACAAAGCACGCTTCTGCCGCTTTTCGGAAGTGTTTGTGCTCTGCGAGCGCCACCAAGTATTCAAAGTCACGAATGTTCATGATCAGTCTCTTACCTCTGGTTTAATAAGAACAAGGGGTTTCATAGAAACATTTAAAAGAAAAATGCTCTTGATAGAATTTACCTATCAAAACCATAACATCAAACGATTAGAGCTATCAAAGGATTTGTCTAATAATGGGCTCAACGAAACGAAACAGAGCAAAGAAAAACGTTAAGCTCTGATAGAACAAAATTCAAAATACTATTTAAGGAAATCAATATGTTTGCATCTAAAGAAGGTCAATCAATCCCTCAAGTAACATTCCCAACTCGCCAGGGCGATGCATGGGTTAACGTAACGACGGAAGAGCTATTCAAAGACAAGACAGTTATCGTATTCAGCTTACCAGGTGCGTTTACACCGACATGTTCTTCAAGCCACCTGCCTCGTTACAACGAGCTACATTCTGTATTCAAAGAAAACGGTGTTGATGACATTCTATGTGTTTCAGTAAACGACACATTCGTAATGAACGCTTGGAAAGCAGACCAAGAAGCTGAAAAAATCACATTCATCCCAGATGGTAACGGTGATTTCACAGACGGTATGGGTATGCTAGTTGAGAAAAACGACATCGGCTTCGGCAAACGTTCATGGCGCTACAGCATGCTGGTTAAAAACGGCGTGGTAGAAAAAATGTTCATCGAAGAAGACGTACCAGGCGACCCGTTCAAGGTTTCTGATGCAGATACTATGCTTAACTACATTGCTCCTGAGCACAAAGAGCAAGAGTCAATCACAGTATTCACTAAGCCAGGCTGTCCTTTCTGTATGAAAGCGAAGCAGAACCTAATCGACAAAGGTTTGAACTACGAAGAAGTAGTACTAGGTAAAGACGCGACAACAGTAAGCCTACGTGCAATCTCTGGTCGTACAACGGTTCCTCAAGTATTCATCGGTGGCAAACACATCGGTGGTAGCGAAGAACTTGAAGCTTTCCTAGGTTAATGACTTACCATCGATATAAGCTTAATCGTTAAGTTAACTAAGCAATATCAGCTAACCCACCCTCTTGTGGGTTAGCTATTCCAAACACACTTATCTGAGCTTTGGAAAAAGAATATAGCTTGTGACTCGCCCGTCTTTAACTAACCTATAGTTAGTAACAAGAAGCAGTTAGCAATAAAGGCAGAGCGACAAGCTAAACCTAATAAAACAGAATCACAAAACTGACCCGCAATCCTGACTCTTAAAAAATCACCAGAGTTGGAGGGGTTCGTTCAAACTAAATTTAGCTATTGCGAGAAAATTATTATGAAACAAGTCAATGTAGATGTAGCAGTTATCGGGGGCGGTACGGCAGGTTTAGGTTCTTACCGCGCTGCAAAAGCACACACTGACAGTGTTGTGATGATTGAAGGCGGCCCTTACGGTACAACCTGTGCTCGTGTTGGTTGTATGCCATCTAAACTGCTTATTGCAGCTGCAGAAAGTGTACATCACATCGAGAAAGCTCCGGCTTTTGGCGTTCACCCACAAGGTGATATCGCGATCAACGGCCGTGAAGTGATGGACCGAGTGAAGTTTGAACGTGACCGTTTTGTTGGTTTTGTTTTAGAAGGTGTTGATGAAATTCCAGAGCAAGACAAGATCTCTGGCTACGCAAAGTTCTTAGATGACAACACGCTACAAATCGATGACCACACAGTTGTGACGGCTAAGCGTATTGTTATCGCAACAGGTTCTCGCCCTGCCTACCCTGCAGTTTGGAATGAACTTGGCGACCGTCTAATCATTAATGATGACGTATTCAGCTGGGATGATTTACCAGAATCAGTGGCAGTATTTGGCCCGGGCGTTATTGGCCTAGAGCTTGGTCAGTCACTGCACCGCTTGGGTGTAAAAACAAAACTGTTCGGTTTAGGTGGTCAAGTAGGCCCGGTAACCGACCCAGAGATCATGGCTTACGCAGACAAAGCCTTCAATGAAGAGTTCTACCTAGATGCCGACGTGAAAATCGAAAGCATGAAACGCATTACCACAGAATCGGGTGAAGCTCGCGTCGAAATCCAGTTCATCAATAAAGAAGATGAACTAGAAACTAACGTCGTTGAATATGTACTTGCAGCAACAGGTCGTCGTCCAAACACTGATAAGCTTGGCCTAGAGAATACCTCTCTAGAACTTGATGAACGTGGTGTGCCAGTTGCAGACCACTACACGCTACAAACATCGCTGCCATCAGTATTTATTGCTGGTGATGCGAGCAACCAACTGCCTCTACTGCATGAAGCAGCAGACCAAGCACGTATTGCGGGTGATAATGCAGGTCGCTTCCCTGAGATTCGTGCAGGCCTACGCCGCTCTAAAATCTCTGCGGTATTCTCTGATCCACAAATCGCGATGGTTGGTGAAACTTACAAAGAGATCACCACACGCTTAGGTACATGTGGTTGTTTCGCAACAGGTGAAGTGTCTTTCGAGAACCAAGGTCGTTCACGAGTGATGCTACGCAACAAAGGTATTCTGCACGTTTACGGCGAGCAAGGTACAGGCCGCTTCCTTGGTGCTGAAATGATGGGACCAAACGCAGAACACTTGGCTCACCTATTAGCTTGGGCACACCAAAACAAGATGACGGTTTCTGAAATGCTGGATATGCCGTTCTACCACCCAGTGATTGAAGAAGGTGTGCGAACAGCGCTACGTGACCTCAATGCGAAACTGCACCTAGGTCCAGAGATGGTGAAACACTGTCTAGATTGTGGTCCTGGTTGTTAATCGCAGAATATTGCTAGGCAGTTAGCAGTTTAATTTGTTAACAAAGACTAGATACTAAAAAGGAAAGCCAGTGGCTTTCCTTTTTGTTTTGGCTAAACGCATCAGCTAATCAAAGTTAAACTCGTCATTCCATAACCAAGGGACGAGGTGTCTGGGATCTCTTGAAGCCATTGCGTCACTAAAAGCTTTAAGCAATTACTTCTCAGCAGCAATCACAGAGATCTCAACAAGTAGCGCTTCACGAGCCATATCACCCGTTACACATGCGCGAGCTGGAGCGTGACCTTCAGGAACCCATGCATCCCATACTGCGTTCATTTCTTGGAAGTCTTTCATGTCTTTCAAGTAAATCGTTGCTGACAGCATGTGCTCTTTATCGCTGCCCGCTTGCTCAAGTAGGGCTTCCACTTTATCTAGCATCGTTTGTGTTTGTTCTGTGATGTCTTTAGTTGCATCAGCACACACCTGGCCACATAGGTAGATAGTGCCGTTGTGTTTAACAATACGGCTCATGCGTTGTTTGGTTTCTTGGCGCTCAATCATCGACTTTCTCTCTCTGTGTCACCGTGATCCAATATCTTGTGACGTGTTATTATCAAGGCAACAAGCATAACGCGAATCAAACCCAAGATGACATGCATTCATTGCAATAAAAGTGAAAAAATCCGTAACAAACTCGGCCGCTGCCAGCGCTGCATGAATCAGCTGATGGTGTTGTCGATTTTAAGTTGGGGAGCATGGTGGGTGTTTTTCAAAGAAGACCCAAAAACCATCAATGCCATCGCTTTGATGATGGCCGCTTTCGTATTCAGCGGCTTGCTGTCGTTGCATTGGATAATGAAATTTGTCGTGCTGCCTTTAAGGAACAAAAAGCGTTAGCAGAGAGACTTTATTAGATAAACGATAATGGCTAGATGTTCGATTCAATGACCCGATAGTGCTTCGATTTAACGACCTATCTTCACTTCCCAAACAGCAGATAGAAAAAAGCCCCAGAACCAATCGATTCTAGGGCTTTCTTAGAAAATTCTAAGAAAAAGCAGTGGTACTTTAATAGACCGGACTTTTCTTAGTTTGTTCCCAAAAAAGATCAGATTTTTGATCTTTTTTTTAGGTGCCATAAAATCAATGCCTTATGCAACATTCACCTTTGCGATAATCTGTTCAACCAAGTTCACTTCCAACGCCACTTCATCACATGCATGTTGGCGAGGACACTGATCACAATCTTTCAGTACCTTCTCAGGTAGCAAAGATTTCGATGTTGGTAAAAAGTCATGCTTCATAAAGAACTCTGGGGTACGAGTCAGCACAAACACCTTCTTAATGGCCATTTGTCGCGCTTTATCAACCAAGTGCTGCACAATAGCGGTGCCCTGCCCTTGGCCTTGCCAACCAGCTTCAACACCTAACGAACGAATTTCCGCTAAACCAGAGTCATACACATAGAGTGATGCACAACCTGTCACCTCACCATGATGCTCTGCGACGGCAAACGAACCAATATCACGCACCAGTTCATTACGAGAACGAGGCAGGTTTTCACCCATATTCGCCCAGTAGGCCACCATGCCTTCCAACGCTTCAATATCGGTCAGACGAGCAGAACGAACCTTAACGATAGAAGTATCACGCTGTGATAAACGCTTCTCTGCTTGGTCAACCGCGTAAGCCACTTGTTGTGGTGATACACCGCCTAGCGCACTACGTTTTTCAAGACACGACTCAATGGTCAGGATGTCATACACATCCTCTTCAATCACCTCAGAGAACTCTTTCATCTCTGCGATGGTTAACTCTTCTAATGCGCAGCCTTTAGCAATCGCTGCGACGACTGTTACACCAACAATATGGTGAGCTTCACGGAAAGGAATGCCTTTCGCTACTAAGTAATCAGCCAATTCTGTTGAGTTCGCATAACCTTGCTTCGCTGCTTCAAGTGTACGTTCGCCGTTCACTTTAATGCCATCAAAACAAAGAGCAGCCATTTCCATACAATCATTCCAAGTATCTAAAGCGTCGAACAGACCTTCTTTATCTTCTTGCATGTCTTTGTTGTACGCCAAAGGCAGAGCTTTCACTGTCATCATCATTGCGGCTAATGAACCGTATACACGGCCAGTTTTGCCACGGATAAGTTCTAGTGCATCCGGGTTTTTCTTTTGTGGCATCAGAGATGAACCTGACGTCACTGTATCGGCTAACTCGATGAAGTTTGATTCACCTGAGTTGTAGAAAATCATATCTTCTGCAAGACGTGAAAGGTGAAGCATTGAGATAGATGCAATCGACATCAGCTCCATCACATGGTCACGGTCAGAAACTGAATCTAGAGAGTTACGCGTTGCACGATGGAAACCTAAGTTGTGAGCTAACTCTTCACGGTCCATCGGATAAGCAGTTCCAGCAAGGGCACCAGAACCCAGCGGACATGTATCTAGACGCTTAATCGCATCATTCAAACGAGAATAATCACGCTCAAGCATTTCAACGTAAGCCAAGCACCAGTGAGCAAAAGTTACCGGCTGAGCACGTTGTAAGTGAGTGTAGCCAGGAAGTACGGTTTCTTGATGCTGAGAAGCAACGTTCACCATTTGGCTTTGTAGGCGATCCAATGCAAGTAGCAGTTGGTTACCTTGCTGACGACACCATAGTTTAAGGTCTGTGGCCACTTGGTCATTACGAGAACGGCCAGTGTGAAGTTTTTTGCCCAAGTCACCGACTTTGCCGATAAGTTGTTGCTCGACCCAGCTGTGAATATCTTCTGCATCAGAACGTAGAATCTGTTCAGGATCTTCCATCACCTCAAGTTTTAGCTCATTCAACGCTAACTCAAGCTTCTGTTGCTCTTCTTCGGTTAATACGTTGACCGACAGTAGAGCTTTAGACCAGGCAATTGAGCCCACAATGTCTTGCTCAGCCAATCGGTAATCAAAACGAAGAGAATCGTTAAAATCTTTAAACCGGGTGTCTGCTGCTTGGGTAAATCTACCGCCCCATAATGCCATTGTGTATCTCCTAATTGCACAGTGCTCACTGTTTTTGCAAATGATAATTCTGATTAAAATTCAGTATTTTTCTGATGGTTTAAACTTACGGCAATTCAAAATGAAAATAAAGTATTAATTCATTATTTTCACATATTTATTCATCAATAATTCAATCCATTGATTATTTTTAGCGTGGAGCGCGAATTATATGCCATCCGATAGGAAAAACCGAAGCTGATTTATTCGGCAAATAGAAAGTAAAAAGCCCACTCACTAATCAATAGTGAATGGGCTTTGCATAATAATGTCTGTTTACTGGCCTTCAACCTTTCGCTAAAGGCTAGCTCACTAACTCATTGTTCGGATTACTTTTGGCTATTCAGAGCACGGATACGGCTTGATAGCGAGTAAAGACGGATGAAGCCTTCAGCGTGGCTTTGGTCGTAAACTTCATCTTCACCAAAGGTTGCAAACTCTTCTGAGTACAGGCTGTTGTCAGAACGCTTCTGAGTCACCGTTGCATGGCCTTTGTAAAGTTTGATAACCACTTCACCATTCACGTCTTGTGCTAGCTCTTCTGTCGCAGCAAGAATTGACTTACATAGTGGAGTGAACCAACGACCATCGTATACAAGGTGAGAAGCCTTAACACCTAGCTCTTCACGGAATTCGAATGCCGCTTTATCAAGAACCAGTTGCTCTACTGCACGCAGTGCTTCCATCATGATTGTGCCACCCGGAGTTTCGTAACAACCACGTGACTTCATGCCAACAAGACGGTTCTCTACGATATCGATACGACCAACACCGTGCTTAGCACCCTTCTCGTTTAAGTAAACCAGTGCGTTGTATGGCGTCATTGTTTCGCCATCAACCGCAACCACTTCGCCTTTTTCAACTTTAAGTGTCACTGTTTCAGATTCGTTTGGCGCTTGCTCAGGGTCTACAGTCCAAGCCCAGCAATCTTCGTTAGGTGCATTCCATGTGTTTTCTAGAACGCCGCCTTCTGTTGAGATGTGCCATGCGTTTGCATCACGCGAGTAAATCTTAGTAAGAGAAGCCGTACAAGGGATGTTACGCTCAGCTAGGTAATCTAGACACTCTTCACGGCTCACTAGATCCCATTCACGCCATGGTGCAATTACATGTAGATCTGGTGCGAGTGCAGCAAATGCGCCTTCAAAACGAACTTGGTCGTTACCCTTGCCAGTACAACCGTGACACAGTGCGTCTGCACCTACTTTACGTGCGATTTCAACCTGTGCTTTCGCAATGATTGGACGAGCCATTGAAGTACCTAGTAGGTATTTACCTTCGTAGTAAGCGCCCGTTTTCAACGTTGGGTAGATGTAGTCAGCAACCATCTCTTCTTTAAGGTCTGCGATGTAACACTCAGATGCACCAGACGCTTTTGCTTTCTCTTCGATACCAATCAACTCTTCGTCGCCTTGACCAACATCCGCAACAAACGCAACCACTTCACAGTCATAGTTCTCTTTCAACCATGGAATGATTACTGATGTGTCTAGACCGCCAGAGTAGGCTACTACAACTTTCTTTACGTTAACTTTGCTCATTTTCTTTCTCCTAGTTTCCATACTGCACATGGCGGTCAGCGTTGGAAATGACTTCATAATTATATGTTTATTTAATTTGTCTAAATTCTTTAAGTAGTGACTCGTTGTGAGACCTACTGAGGTAAAAACTGTGTTCCTATGCTTTTACCTGAAAACAGTTGTGTTAGCTTTTCTGGGTATCGCCAAGTGGCAACTTCGATTGGTCGACCAAGGTCGTTAGCGGCTTCTAGTGCGGCTTGAACCTTAACGATCATGCCGTCGGTAATCACTTTGCCTGTAATAAGGTCATCAGCTTGTTGTTGATTAAGGCTTGGAATGAGGTGGCCTTTGCCATCCAACACACCACTTACATCAGAAAGCAGTACCAGTTCAGCATCAAGCGCGCCTGCAACGGCAACCGCAGCTTGGTCGGCATTGACGTTCATCAGTTGGCCTTGTTCAGTTAGACCAATTGAGCTGATGATTGGCAGTGCGCCCGCATTAAGAATCGCTTGCAGAACGGTTGAGTCGCCCGGCTCCGCTTTTCCTACCGCGCCCAGTTCAGGGTTCAGTTCACTCACTTTGCATAAACCACCGTCTGCAAGGCTCAAACCAACGGCATTGATACCGTCTTTAATCGCCTGACCTTGAAGTAGTTTGTTGGCCGTGCCTGCTAGTGCACCAGCGATCACAGGGATCTGGTCATAAGGAGTAACACGTAGCCCTTCTTTCTTAACGGTTTCGAGGTTCAACTTATTCATCAAATCATCAACAAGGTAACCGCCGCCGTGAACAATCACGATTGGTCGTTGTGCCTGTTGTTGGTAAGCAGAGATAGCACCAAATAACTTGCTAAGTGTTTCACCACAAGATAGCGCAGCGCCACCTAACTTTATGATTAATGGTTGATTATTAAGGCTCATATCTAGATTTCCTTACACTAACGCAGTTAATGGCGCAAAACCATAACGTAAATTCAAACACTGCATCGCTTGGCTAGATGCACCCTTTAATAAGTTATCAATCGCTGAAACAACGATGATGTGCTGACCTTGAACCTTCCAACCTAAGTCGCAGAAAGGCGTCTGCTCTACATCTTGAATTCTTGGCAATGTCTCTTCGAGTAATCTCACCGCAGGTTTACCTTGGTAAGCTTGCTCAAAGGCATCTTGTATCTGTTGCTCTGTCACGCCGTCAGCCAATTTCATGGTGATGGTCGCCAAAATACCGCGCTTAAAGTTGCCTAGGTGCGGAGTGAAAATCACATCACATCCTAGGTGTGCCGCCATTTCAGGTTGATGACGGTGGTTGAATACGCCATAAGCTTGCAGGCTTACTTCGCAGAAGCTGTTGACCATAGTCGCCTTACGACCGGCTCCAGTAACGCCACTAGTCGCGTTAATCACTGGCCATTGGTTCTCATCCAGTAACTTTGCTTCAACTAAAGGCTTAATCGCCAGTTGTGATGCAGTTGGGTAACAACCCGCGACTGCAACAAGCTGAGCTTCTTTTATTTCTTGTTCGTTCCATTCAGCTAAACCGTAAGCCGCTTTGTCTAGCCATTGTTCGTGTTGATGTTCAAAACCGTAAAACTCTTGATAGAAGTTTTCGCCTTTAACTCTGAATGCACCCGATAGGTCGAACACTTGGCAATCGTTCTCAAGGAAGATTGGCGCTAGGTCGTGACTTACCTCGTGTGCAGTGGCTAGGAAAATCACATCCGACTGCTTAGCTACTTCTTCTGGATTCGTTAATGGCTGCACTGGCATATCAATCAGGCCAGCTAACTTACCGTGCAGTGCAGCGATAGGTTTGCCCGCATCTACACTATTGGCTGAGACATATAAACCTGATAGCGTGAGCTCAGGGTGTCTGTTTATCATTAGAGCCAGTTCTGCTCCTGTATAGCCGCTTGCACCAATGATCGTGGTTTTCAACATCTCAACACATCCATTCTTGAGGTAAGTTATATTTCGAATTTGACTATTCATACTTAATTTTTAGCTATATTTGATTTCTTATGCATTAAATATGATTTAATATGTGTTTTACCGACTTATGGTTTTCCTGTCAATAGTAGAAGTGAAGATATTATGCAATTACCGAGTTTCCTTGAGGTCTATAAAGGCCTAATTTCCACCGACTCCATTAGCTCAACCGATCCAAGCTGGGATCATGGCAACGAGAAAGTGATCGAAAAAATGGCTCAATGGTTTAAAGACGTAGGCTTTAGCGTTGAGGTCGTGGAAGTCGAACCCGGCAAGCATAATATGGTCGCAAAGATGGGTTCTGGCGAAGGGGGCTTATTGCTTGCAGGACACAGCGATACCGTGCCATTCGATGAAGGACGTTGGAACTTCGACCCTCATGCATTGACAGAACACAACAACCGCTTCTACGGATTAGGCACCGCCGATATGAAAGGCTTTTTTGCCTTCGTTTATGAAGCTGCGAAGAAAATGGATTGGAGCAAGCAAACCAAGCCACTTTATGTTTTAGCAACGTGTGACGAAGAAACCACTATGCTAGGTGCACGTCATTTCACTGAAAATGCGCCGTTTAAACCGGACTACTGCATTATTGGTGAGCCGACCAGCCTAGTGCCTATTCGCGGTCATAAAGGTCACGTCGCTAATGCTGTGCGAGTAACGGGTAAATCAGGTCACTCTTCTGATCCTGCATTAGGCGTTAACGCCATCGAGATCATGTATGAAGTGCTGTTTGCTTTAATGCAGCTGCGTGACAAGTTAGTCAAAGAGTACCATCACCCGGGTTTCGCGATTCCAAGCCCTACTCTAAATCTTGGGCATATTCACGGAGGAGATAGCGCTAACCGAATCTGTGGTTGTTGTGAACTGCACTATGACGTTCGTCCTTTACCGGGCATCAGCTTAGATGGTTTGGATAACATGCTGCGCAGCGCGCTCAAGGAAGTAGAAGCAAAATGGCCGGGCAGGATTGAGATTACTCCCCTGCATGAGCCGATTCCGGGTTACGAGTGTCAGCACGATCATCCATTTATCGGTGGCATGGAATCGGTGTGTGAAACCGAATCTCAAACTGTGAACTATTGTACTGAAGCACCTTTTCTTCAGGAGCTATGTCCAACCCTAGTTTTAGGCCCAGGCTCAATCGACCAAGCTCACCAACCGGATGAGTTCTTAAGCTTCGATTTTATTGACCCTACAATTGATGTTCTGAGTAAATCGATCCATAAATATTGTTTCTAGTTATTACTTTCCTTCCGATATTTTCGTATAAAAGCCCCCCGAAAAGGTGGCTTTTATTCTGTTATCCCTGACACAGCCCGATCTTGTAATTAAATTTCACTTTTTCCCTAAGTTTTGAAAAATTTACTTCTCCCGCATTTTTAAACCTAATAATTGCAAACTTAGAATGCTTTATTTGACTAGATACAGCACTTTTCGCTAGATTGTGTACTTAACAAGGAACAATGGATGTAATTTTTTTACGAGGCAGGATGACAATGAACGAGAAATACGCCGCTCTCAAGAGTAACGTAAGCATGCTGGGACGCTTGCTAGGTAACACAATCCAAGATGCACATGGTGACGTTATCTTAGAGAAAGTGGAGACTATCCGTAAACTTTCCAAATCCGCCCGCGCAGGCAACAAAGCTGACCGTGACAGCCTAGTTGAAGAAATCAAAAACCTGCCGAACGAACAACTCACTCCTGTTGCTCGTGCATTTAACCAATTTCTCAACCTCACCAACATGGCAGAGCAATACCATACGATCTCTCGCCACTGTGAGGAGCATGTTTGTGAACCAGATGTGCTGCAATCTCTATTTTCCAAATTAAATCAGAATGACATCAGCAAGCTAGACGCAGCTCAAGCCGTTCGCGACCTGAACATTGAACTCGTTCTGACTGCACACCCAACAGAAATCACTCGTCGCACCATGATCAACAAGCTGGTTAAGATCAACGAGTGTCTGTCTAAATTAGAATTAAGCGACCTATCACACAAAGAGCGTGCCAAGACAGAACGCCGCCTAGAGCAACTTATTGCTCAAGGTTGGCACTCTGATGTGATTCGTCAGCAGCGCCCAACGCCACTTGATGAAGCTAAGTGGGGCTTTGCGGTTGTCGAAAACTCACTTTGGGAAGCTGTGCCTGATTTCCTACGTGAAATGGATGGTCGATTAAAAGGTTACCTTGGTGAAGGCCTGCCAATTGATGCGCGCCCTGTTCATTTCTCATCTTGGATGGGTGGTGACCGCGATGGTAACCCATTCGTAACGCACACCATCACTAAAGAAGTACTGCGTCTATCTCGCTGGAAAGCCGCTGATCTATACCTAGGTGACGTGAACGAGTTGATTACCGAACTGTCGATGACCAAGTGTAATGATGCCGTTCGTGAATTGGCTGGCGATGAGCACGAAGCTTACCGTGCAATCCTGAAGAGCCTACGTACTCTGCTCAACAACACGCTAGAAGTGCTTGATGCAAAACTGCACGACGCAGAAGTACCGAAGAAAGAAACTCTACAGAACATAGACCAACTTTGGACACCACTTTACGCATGTTACCAATCACTGCACGAATGTGGCATGGGCGTAATCGCGGACGGTTCTCTACTTGATACCCTGCGCCGCCTAAAAGCATTCGGCGTGCATTTGGTTCGTCTCGATGTTCGTCAAGAAAGTACTCGTCACTCAGATGTGCTATCTGAATTGACTCGCTACCTAGGCATTGGTGATTACGACCAATGGAGCGAGCAAGATAAGGTTGCTTTCTTAACCAATGAACTAAGCTCAAAGCGCCCACTGTTACCACGCGACTGGGAGCCATCTGAGCAGGTCAAAGAGGTTTTAGACACCTGTAAGGTCGTTGCTGCTCAACCTCGTGAAGCCTTTGGTGCTTACGTGATCTCTATGGCTCGTACTGCCTCGGATGTATTGGCTGTACATTTGCTTCTACAAGAATGTGGTTGCCCGTACCGCATGGACGTATGTCCATTGTTCGAAACGCTAGACGACTTGAACAACTCAGAAGCCGTAATGAAACAGCTAATGAGTATCGATTTATACCGTGGCTTTATCCAGAACCACCAAATGGTGATGATCGGATATTCTGACTCAGCTAAAGATGCCGGTGTAATGTCTGCAGGCTGGGCGCAATACGATGCAATGGACAAGCTAGTTAAGGCTTGTGAAGAAGAAGGCATTGAACTGACTCTATTCCACGGTCGTGGTGGTACGGTTGGTCGTGGTGGTGCGCCAGCGCACGCAGCTCTTCTTTCTCAGCCACCTAAAAGCTTGAAAGGCGGCTTACGTGTAACTGAACAAGGCGAAATGATTCGCTTTAAACTTGGCTTGCCAGATGTTGCAGTTAATAGCTTCAACCTATACGCAAGTGCGATTCTAGAAGCGAACCTTCTGCCACCACCAGAGCCAAAACAAGAATGGCGCGACCTAATGGAAGTGCTGTCTGAAGTATCTTGCGAAGCTTACCGCAACGTCGTTCGTGGTGAAGAGAAGTTTGTTCCTTACTTCCGCCAAGCGACGCCAGAGCTAGAGTTAGGCAAATTACCTCTTGGTTCTCGTCCTGCGAAACGTAACCCGAACGGCGGCGTAGAAAGCTTACGTGCGATTCCATGGATCTTCTCATGGAGCCAAAACCGTTTGGTACTTCCTGCATGGTTAGGCGCTGGTGAAGCGATTCAATACTCTGTCGATCAAGGCCATCAAGCGCTACTTGAAGAGATGTGTCGTGAATGGCCATTCTTCTCGACTCGTCTAGGTATGTTGGAAATGGTGTACTCGAAGTGCAACATGGAAATCGCTAAGTACTACGACCAGCGACTTGTTGACGAAGAGCTATTACCTCTGGGTGAGTTACTGCGTGAACAGCTGCAAAAAGACATCAAAGCGGTGCTAAATGTAGAAAATAACGAGAACTTGATGCAAAGCGACCCTTGGGGACTTGAGTCAATTCGTCTGCGTAACATCTATGTTGAGCCACTAAACATGCTTCAAGCGGAACTGCTTTACCGTACTCGTAAGTGTGAAACACCACCAGCAGAGCTAGAAGAAGCGCTAATGGTGACGATTGCAGGTATTGCAGCAGGTATGCGAAACACTGGTTAATTAGTGATTCCATCTACAAAACAAACAAAAGGTCGCCATTGGCGGCCTTTTTATTTTGCCAAATTACCACTATTGAGTATTTTGTCAGTTTTTTGGGTTATTTTGCCCATGTATTCTACTTTATGCTTATTATTTAGATATACTACTGCTCCGCTGCAGAAACACTCCAAAATAATAATCTGCGGCACTCGACCAATAAACTGGTCAACCTAGGTGATAAACGGCTTTGTAAGGTGACATAACCAACGATTGAGTTGGTGCTACTTGAACATAACCAATATAACGTGCCATAGAAGCACACTTGTTGTTCAAGTATTTGTTTACTGTTTACCATTTGGATTTCAGACATGTCATTACCACACGTAATTTTAACCGTTTTAAGTACACGCGATGCTACTGGTTACGATATCACAAAAGAATTCTCCGCAAGCATTGGTTACTTCTGGAAAGCTAGCCACCAACAAGTTTACCGCGAGCTAAATAAAATGGCTCAGAACGACCAGGTAACTTGCGTACTTGAGCCTCAAGAAGGCAAACCTGATCGTAAAGTTTACTCTATCACCGATGCTGGCCGTGGCGCGCTAGGTGAATGGTTTGAACAACCAACTGCACACCCAACCGTTCGTGACGAGTTCTCAGCTAAGTTAATCGCTTGTGCTGTACAACCTTCTGATGCGTACCGTGTACAACTTGCTGAACTAGTAGAAGAGTCTCGCAAACTGGTTTCTCACTACAAAGAAATCGAAGCGGCTTACTACGCAACGCCATCTACACTAGACAAGCAAGCACGCCTAGAGCGTCTAACGCTTCGTCGTAACCTACTGATCCGTGAAGCATGGATTGTATGGGCTGACGAAGTACTGCTTGAACTTGGCGCTCTTGCTTAAGTTAAGCTAGAAACTAGAAACTAGAAACTAGAAAAGTAAAAGGCTTGAACTCTTAGAGTCCAAGCCTTTTTAGTATCTATAGGATTTGAAATGTTACTACCAGAAGCTTTTACAAGCGCTTGGGCTTTACTTACAGCGCAGCAACCTGTGGGCGAACACCTAGCGTATGGCAAAGTGCATAAGTCATTTCTGCACGGTTTAGCGTGTAAAAGTGGAAATCTTTCACACCTTCACGGCTTAGCGTACGAACCATATCGATCGCTTGGCTAGCACCGACTAACTGACGAGTTGTTGGATCATCATCCAAGCCTTCGAACTGCTTCGCCATCCAACCTGGTACTTTTACGTTATTCATCGCAGCAAAACGAGACGCTTGCTTGAAGTTAGAAACCGGCAAGATACCCGGCACAATCTCTACGTCAACGCCAGCCGCCACACAACGGTCACGAAAACGTAAGTAGCTTTCGACATCGAAGAAGAACTGAGTGATTGCACGGTTTGCACCCGCATCCACTTTACGCTTTAGGTTAATAAGATCAGATTGAGCGCTTTTTGCTTCAGGGTGAACCTCAGGGAATGCCGCTACTGATATATCAAAGTCGTGACGAGATTTAAGCAGCTCGACTAAATCAGACGCATACATATCTGGCGCACCACCGCCTGCTGGAATATCACCGCGCAACGCAACAATACTTTCAATGCCATTTGCCCAGTAATCGTCGGCAATTTGAATCAGCTCTTCGCGGCTAGCATCAATACACGTTAAGTGTGGTGCAGCAACTAAGCCTGTTTGGTTCTTAATTTCTTTAATGATTGAGTGGGTACGATCACGCTCACCCGAGTTTGCACCATAGGTTACTGATACAAATTTAGGTTGAAGTGTTTTAAGACGGTGAACAGAATTCCACAGGGTCTCTTCCATCTTCTCACTGCTTGGTGGGAAAAATTCAAATGACACATTGATGTTGTCAGAAAGCTCTGCAATATTCTGATTTAAAGCGTCGATATGACTTGCGTGTGTGTATCCCATCTTACTCTCCCTGTGGCAAAAGCAACCACTAAATAATCTCAAATCCCTAGCGACGTTTAGACGT
This sequence comes from Vibrio sp. 10N.237.312.B06, assembly GCF_041464685.1. Classification (NCBI taxonomy): domain Bacteria; kingdom Pseudomonadati; phylum Pseudomonadota; class Gammaproteobacteria; order Vibrionales; family Vibrionaceae; genus Vibrio; species Vibrio sp. 10N.237.312.B06. Next base: position 22,179 of record NZ_JBFSPI010000010.1, on the reverse strand, counting down.
CTATATGTCTCCAGAATGAATTGAATACGATTTAATGTCAACAGATCCATTATGAATTTTTTTCAAGTAGATAGTGAGAAAAGCTCAAGCCGATAGGTGGGTCGCAAAGAAGAAATAATGTAGAAAAAAGGCTGAAAACACATCGTGCTTTCAGCCTTATTTATCTTAGTGGATAGTATGCTATTTACGCATTTAAACAATTAATCTGAGTATTAAAGCAATTGATCTGACTATTAAGCCAATCGCTCTAAGTATTAAACCAACCGCTCTAAGTATTAAAACAGGCTAGACATTCTGTTTAAATCAGACTGAATTGCACCAGCTGTCACTTCACGACCAGCACCTGGGCCACGAATAACCAATGGATTATCTTTGTACCATTTGCTCTCAATCGCAAAGATGTTGTCGCAAGGCAGTAAGTTCGCCAGAGCGTGTTCTTTAGATAACGCTTCAACGCCTACCGTTGCCTTACCATTCTTCTCTAAACGCGCTACGTAACGAAGAACCTTCTGTTGAGACTGCGCTTTCTCTAAACGCTCGGCCAACTCTTCACTCAGTACAGAAGCTTTATCAAAGAAGTCATCCACTGACAGATCTTGTAATTCTTCAGGTACCAATGATTCTACTTTGACGTTTTTAGGCTCAATATCTAAACCCGATTCACGCGCCAGAATCACTAGCTTACGCATCACGTCAGAGCCATCGAGGTCAGCACGAGGATCCGGTTCCGTCAGGCCTTGTTGCCACGCTAAATCAACCAACTCGCTGAATGACACCGTGCCATCAAACTGTTGGAATAACCAAGATAGAGTGCCCGAGAATATACCTGACAGAGCAATAATATCGTCACCGCTTTCGCGCAGGTCACGTACCGTGTGGTTAATCGGTAAGCCGGCACCCACTGTCGCATTGTACAGCCAATGACGGCTGATCTTAGCGAAAGCATCTTGTACCTGATGGTAATACTCGCTTGATGCAGAGCCTGCCACCTTGTTAGCTGAGATCAGGTGGATACCTTGTTGTGCAATTTGCAGGTACTTTGCTGCAAGCAGAGGGCTTGCGGTGACATCGAGTACTACAGCTTCATCGTAACCCTGAATAGAACCCAAACGCTCTAACCAGTCGTTACCATTGTTGGCAATCGCTTCGTCATCAAAGCGTTTACCAACTGAAGTCGCATCAATGCCTTGATCGTCGAACCAATAAGTTTGGCTATCAACAACCGCAACCAATTCAAAGTTCATCCCACGGCGCTTTTCAAGTTCAGCCTTTTGTTCAGCAAACAAGCTTAACCAACTTGAACCAATGTTGCCCTTACCACACAAGGCAATCGCAACACGCTTTTGCGCTTGGAACAGTTGAGAGTGAATGCCTTTCACTAGGCTTGATGTTTCACTCTTACGAATCACAGCCACCAAGCTTAAGCCAGAGTTCGCTTCTGAAATGAACTCAACCGGCGAGCTCTTAAGCTGCTGGTAGAAACCGTAGCAATGGTTCGGGTTCTTAGTCACACCAGCACCCACTGCTGCAATTAGAGAGAAACCTTCTTTGAGCTTAATTTCCGCTTCAATCGCGTGATCTTGTAGATATTCTAAAGCGCCACCAGCGATCTCTTCTGTATAAGCAAGGCGCAAACAGTGCTGATCGGGTTCAAGCTCATAAGCAAGCGGCTCAAGTTGAGCGCGCTTAAGCCCTTCCAGTACTTCACTTTCTAGACGGTCAAAATCATGACCGTGACCAAAAGTCAGCTGCACGATCAGAACTTCATCCAGAGAGGTAATGATTTTTGCGCCACGACCCGATGCCAGTACACGCTCTATCTGTGTAGAGCCAGCCTCCGGCTGGTAGCTGCAGCGCAAGCTGAGATCCATAGCACTTTGAGCCACAGGCTGTAGCGTTCGGCTATGGAGCACTGGAGCCGCCAGACGAGCGAGTTCACTCGCTTCATCAAGGCGAAGCAGAGGCAGTAAACACGCATCCGAAACCAAACGAGGGTCAGCGCTGTATACGCCCGCCACGTCACTCCAAATCGTCACACGTTCAACTTCAGCCAAGGCGCCAATCACAGTTGCTGAGTAATCCGAGCCGTTACGACCTAGCAGTACCGTTTCGCCTTCGCAGTTCTGAGCCATAAAGCCCGTAATCACCACTCGGCAATGCGTATGCTGAGCCAAAACTTCTTTAATCAGAGGATAAGAACGCGCGCGATCCACTTCGGGTTGAGCACCCGCTTCTGCACGTAAAAAGGCACGCGCATCTTGAGCAACTGCTTGTAAGTCATGCTGGCATAACAACGTCGCCAACAAACGTGAAGACCAAACCTCACCATGACCCAGTACTTGTGCTTTTTGTGCTTCACTCAAGGGAGCCGTTAGCTCACCCAAAGCGGTAAATTCTTGTTGGATGGTTGCCGTTAGTTGCGAGGCGGCTTCACCTTCAAGCAGAGCCTCAATCAGTTCAAGTTGAAACTGACGAAGGGTTTGCAGGCATTCATGAGCAATACGACCATCTTTGTCGAGCGCTTCAACAAACTCAATTAAGCGGTTGGTTGTTTTGCCTGCGGCCGATACCACCACCAAGTCCGTCGCTGATGAATATTCTCTAAGAATGTTGACCACGCGTTGGTAACACTCAGGGTTCGCTAAACTGCTGCCACCAAATTTATGTAGCTGGCGAAAGGTTGCCATTATTAAACCTCCCCTTCAGCAATAAAGCGTTGTGTTTTTTCAAACGCTTGCTTGAGATCGTCGATTAGGTCTTCCGCATCTTCAAGGCCAACAGAAAGGCGCAGTAATTGTTGAGAAACACCCGCTTCTGCCAATGCTTCTTCGCCCATCGCACGGTGAGTCATAGACGCAGGGTGACAAATCAGGCTTTCAACACCACCCAGTGATTCAGCCAAAGAAAATAACTCTAACTTATCTACAAAATATTTAAGTGCTTCAAAAGAGCCCGCAAACTCAAAGCTCAACATGGAACCAAAGCCCAACTGCTGTTTCTTCGCGATCTCATGACCAGGGTGTTCAGGAAGGCTTGGGTGGTAAATAGTGCCCACCAGATCTTGTTGTTGCAGCGCCGTCAGAATTTCACGTGAGCTCTCTTCGTGAACACGCATACGCGCACCTAGCGTACGAATACCACGTAGAGTCATGTAACTATCAAATGGTGTGCCGGTCGCACCAATACAGTTGCCCCACCATGCTAGCTCTTCAGCGTGCTCTTCAGTTTTAGTGACCACAACGCCACCAATAACATCCGAGTGTCCGTTGATGTATTTGGTGGTTGAGTGGATAACAAAATCAGCACCCAGCTCTAAAGGCTTTTGGAACACAGGCGTCAAAAACGTGTTATCGACAGCAACCAGAGCACCAACCTCTTTCGCTTTACGGCAAGTCTCTGCAATATCAACCACACGAACCAACGGGTTCGATGGCGTTTCGATTAAGATCAACTTTGGCTTGAGCGCGATCGCCGTATCCAACGCTGCTTGATCCGATTGATCAACGAACAAGACTTTGAAGTCACCTTTTAACGAGCGGGTATTAAACAGGCGGTAAGTACCACCGTAGCAGTCGTGTGGTGCGATAATAAGATCATCACCGCCTAAGAAAGCGGATACCCACAAGTTAAGTGCCGAAGTGCCGCAGTTAGTCACCACAGCACCTTTGCCAGACTCAAGCTCAAACAATGCCGTTTCTAATAAACCACGGTTTGGGTTACCAGAACGGGTGTAATCGTACTTTGGCACTTCACCAAAAGCGGGAAACCCATAGTTAGTCGAAAGATAAATGGGTGGGACAACGGCATGGTGTTGCGTGTCTGACTCGATACCAGTACGTACTGCGATTGTTGCTGGCTTCCGGCTGCTCATAGGTGCTTCCTTACAAGTTTTGCGTCTGAGAATCACAGCGGCTTGTCGGCATTCTGCGGCTGTGTTAGATATATGTTATTCACTTTACTTTCATAAATGTGAGACGTCAACACTTCTGGACGTCTATATGTCTTTGCTTATGGCAGTAAATCCCGCTAAAATCACCACTATTAATTTATTCTAACAACTAAAGTGATGAAGGTACGCAATGGCCGACTGGAATGGTGAATACATAAGCCCATATGCTGAGCATGGAAAGAAAAGCGAACAAGTAAAAAAAATTACAGTTTCTATCCCTCTAAAAGTGTTAAAGGTTCTTACTGACGAGCGCACTCGCCGCCAGATTAATAACCTACGCCATGCAACAAACAGTGAGCTACTGTGCGAAGCCTTTCTACATGCGTACACAGGCCAACCACTGCCAACGGATGAAGATCTCCGTAAAGACCGTCCAGACGACATCCCGACTGAAGTGAAAAAGCTGATGACAGAGATGGGTATCGAATTCGAAGCGTTTGACGAAGAATAAAAACAACTCAGTCACTGCCTTCAATATTGATTCGCTATAGCTGAACCTTATTTGTCACATCACCCACTACGTTATCGGTAGCTGCTCTGTGAATGATAGACATAAAAAAAACCGACTCCTATGAGTCGGTTTTTTATTATTCTTTTTTGCTCAATAGAGCAACAGCTATTAAGCTATTAAGCTATTAAATTATTAAGGCATTAAAGCCATATAGTTAGCTGGCATCTCAATACGAGCTACGCCAGATTCAACGGCCGCTACTGCAACCGCTTTTGCTACGCGAGGAAGTAGACGTGGGTCCATTGGCTTAGGAATGATGTAGCCTTTACCAAACTCCAGTGCAGTCTCACCTGCAGCAGCGAGTACTTCAGCCGGAACTTCTTCTTTCGCTAGTTCACGAATCGCTTTAACCGCAGCCAGCTTCATCTCATCATTGATTTCGCTCGCACGCACATCAAGCGCACCACGGAAAATGAATGGGAAACAAAGTACGTTGTTTACTTGGTTCGGGTAATCGCTACGGCCTGTACCCATGATAAGGTCAGAACGAACTTCATGAGCAAGCGCTGGCTTGATCTCTGGATCTGGGTTTGAACATGCAAACACAACAGGCTTATCAGCCATCAGCGTGAGTGCTTTAGCTGGTAGCAGGTTAGGACCCGATACGCCCAAGAACAGGTCAGCGCCTTCAATAACATCTTCAAGCGTGCGCTTGTCCGTATTATTTGCGAATAGCGCTTTGTATTCATTCAAGTCTTCACGACGAGTGTGGATCACACCTTTACGGTCAAGCATGTAGATCTTCTCACGCTGAGCGCCACACTTAATCAGCAGTTCCATACAAGCAACCGCCGCTGCGCCAGCACCCAAGCAAACGATCTTACACTCTTCAAGCTTCTTACCTTGAAGCTCAATCGCGTTCAGCATACCTGCAGCCGTTACAATCGCTGTACCGTGTTGGTCATCGTGGAAAACAGGGACATCACAACGCTCAATCAGGCGACGCTCAATCTCAAAACAGTCAGGTGCTTTGATGTCTTCTAGGTTAATACCGCCGAATGTATCTGCGATATTCGCAACCGTATCAACGAACTCATCGATTGTGCGGTGTTTCACTTCAATATCGATAGAATCTAAACCAGCAAAACGCTTAAACAGTAGCGCTTTACCTTCCATAACAGGTTTAGAAGCAATAGGGCCAAGGTTACCTAGGCCAAGAATCGCTGTACCGTTAGAGATAACTGCAACCATGTTGCCTTTACCTGTGTACTTATAAACGTTATCAACGTTCTGTGCGATCTCGCGAACAGGCTCAGCCACGCCTGGGCTGTATGCAAGTGCTAAGTCTTCTGCAGAGTTTGCAGGCTTCGTCAGTTCTACGGCAATTTTGCCTGGAATTGGGAACTCATGGTAATCAAGAGCTTGCTGACGGAATTGTTCTTGAGGCGATAACGCTTGAGAGGATTGATCTTGGCGGCTGTCTTCAGACATAGGTGTAGGTTCCTAGGATATTATTATTTGGGGGATCTTGTTCATGTTAATAGATGTACTTCAAAGTTCCTAGGTGGTTAAAGCCTCTGTCTCATTAAAAAACGAGATTTCACTACTAATAAGACCAGTGAGCAGTTGAAATTACTGTCGCTTGTTGAACTTTCGAGCGGATTTCAAGAATGGAGTGTGGGGGGTAAGTTATGAAACAAAACTCAAGCGGGTTGCCTGTCGTTTTCGAGAAGTTGATGGCTGAATAAGATTCAGCGTTTTCTTAAATTTCAGGCAACAAAAAAGGACACCGAAGTGTCCTTTTTATGTCTAAATAGCGAGAATTACTTCTTGCTAGAAAGAGCACCGAAACGCTTGTTGAAGCGATCAACACGGCCGCCAGTATCTACGATACGTTGCTTACCAGTGTAGAATGGGTGACATTTGTCACATACGTCTAGGTGGATAGATTCTTTTGCAAGCGTTGAGTTGAACTCAAATGTGTTGCCGCAAGAACAAGTTGCAGAAACTGCTTTGTATTCTGGGTGGATACCAGTTTTCATGGGATAACCTCAAGTAGGCCGTGTCGCTATACGATTCTAAGCCGTACACCACACGTAGTTAAAAAATAAAATAAAGACACCGCTGCATCACTAAACTGCGATAAAGCCATACCTTTAAGGCGCAGTATAGTAATGAATCTATAAGGCAGGATCAACTGATTTGATACATTTTTCACCAATAGCCTCTTTTATTTCCTTTGTCGGCCTAAGATTTCGGGCTCTCGTTATCTTCCTGCGTTAACTCGATACTCTCATCCAAACTGCTCCTCGAATTTAACGCCCTTATCCATTAGACTGTTCGCTCTCGTCAACTCAGATAAAGCTGTCCCTTTATGCGTCCAATGATTGCCCGCGTGGCACTGCCTGTTCCACTAGACAAGCAGTTCGATTACAAGATTCCTAACCACCTATTCCCGATTATTGGTGGACGAGTATCTGTGCCTTTTGGACGACAAACCTTAACTGGTATTGTTACAGCTCTGGTTAACGAATCTGAATTCGATCTAGACAAGCTCAAGCCTATTAAAGCCTTATTAGACAACCAACCCGTTTGGCCAGAATCGGTCTACTCACTCTTGGTATGGTGCAGCCATTTCTATCAGTATCCACTGGGTGAAACCTTGGCTAATGCTCTTCCAAGCGCTTTACGAAAAGGCAAAGCGGCCGACTTCGCAACGCTTGTCGAGTGGCAATTGACCCCGTCAGGCAAAGATCAACTGATGCAAGGATTTGGTCGTGCGGTTAAGCAAGCCAAAGTGATGCACATGCTTGAGCACGGCCCTGTTCCTCATCAAGAATTCATTGATGAGGAAGTCGGGAGCGCGGTGCTTAAGACGTTGGAAGAGAAAGGTTGGATTGAGTCGGTAGAGAAAAAGCCAAAGCGCCAACCGTGGCCAGTGGAACTTGAAAACGAACAAGACAAGCCGAAGCTCAATGCTGAACAAGCGATCGCGATTGCGACAGTAAATAGCCAAACCGATTTTAGTTGCTTCTTGCTAGAGGGGGTTACCGGCTCAGGTAAGACCGAAGTCTACCTGAATATGATCAAGCCGATTCTCGACCAAGGTAAACAAGCGTTAGTCTTGGTACCGGAAATAGGCCTCACTCCACAAACGATTAATCGCTTTAAGCGTCGTTTTAATGTGCCTGTTGAGGTGATTCATTCTGGATTAAACGATTCTGAACGACTGAATGCTTGGTTATCAGCGCGAGACAAAATAGCGGGCATTGTGATTGGTACGCGCTCGGCTCTGTTCACTCCCTTCGCGGATCTGGGAATTATCATTGTCGATGAAGAGCACGACGCCTCTTATAAGCAGCAAGATAGCCTACGCTACCACGCTCGTGATGTAGCGATCATGCGTGCTCATAAAGCACAGATCCCGGTTGTGTTAGGCTCGGCGACTCCGGCCTTTGAGACGCTGCACAACGCACAGATCGGTAAATACAGTTACCTCACCCTGACCTCACGCGCGGGTGTCGCACTGCCGACCACCAATAAGGTGTTGGATGTGAAGGGTGAATATCTAGAAAGTGGCTTGTCTGCGTCGTTGATTGCTGAAATGCAAAGACACCTCAAAGCAGGCAACCAAGTGATGTTGTTTCTCAACCGTCGTGGGTTCTCTCCCGCATTGATGTGTCACGATTGTGGTTGGACAGCCGAATGTAAGCGTTGTGATGCCTACTACACCTATCACCAATACAGTAATGAAATGCGCTGCCACCATTGTGGTTCGCAACAGCATATCGTGCACAATTGCCAAGGCTGTGGTTCAGCGAACTTAGTGACGGTGGGTGTAGGTACCGAACAGTTAGAGGCTCAACTTGGTCAGCTATTCCCTGAATACAAAACCATTCGTATTGACCGAGACAGCACCCGCCGCAAAGGCAGCTTAGAAAGTGCGCTCGAGTCGATTCGTAAAGGTGAATACCAAATTCTTATCGGTACACAGATGCTTGCTAAAGGTCACCACTTTCCTGACGTGACACTTGTGGCGTTATTGGATGTTGACGCCTCTTTATATAGTAGTGACTTCCGCGCCTCTGAACGGTTGGCTCAACTGTTTACTCAAGTCGCCGGTCGAGCAGGACGAGCCAGTAAGCCGGGGGAAGTTATCTTACAAACTCACCATCCAGAACACGGCTTATTACAGGCATTACTGCACAAAAACTACAACCACTTTGCTCAAACTGCATTGGCAGAGCGTAAACAAGCGATGTTGCCACCTTATACCTTCATGACTTTGTTTAGAGCGGAAGCCAATGACACTCGCTTAGTGGAAGAGTTTTTGCGTCAAGTGCGCCACACATTGGAATCGCATCCGTTATTTGACCAATATTGCATGGTGCTAGGACCAACCCCTGCACCACTAGCCAAACGAGCAGGTAAATCGCGCTGGCAGCTTATTTTACAAACACAGACTCGCTCGTTGATGCAAAAGCTATTAATGAGCGCCAAGCCAGCAATCAATATGTTACCCGCTGCGAAAAAAGTCCGTTGGTCACTCGATATTGAGCCGCAAGATCTGAGCTAAACCCACTTGGGTTAAAACTAATGATAAGTTTGTTCACAAATATTTCATATTTCTCGTGAGCAACTTCACACTAGTCATGTGATTTTTGTTAATCTAGCCGTAACTTTACATGGGTGAAACGAATAAAATATTGCAATAAAAAAAGTGTTAGCAACACTTTCACAATATCTATTCGATTACATTTATTATTCATGCCTTAGATACTTAGGCAGCAAAGGAATTAAAAAGAGGGTTTAATTTATGGCGACAATGAAGGATGTTGCCCAGCTAGCAGGCGTTTCAACAGCCACGGTATCACGTGCATTGATGAACCCTGAAAAAGTCTCGGTTTCTACTCGTAAGCGAGTGGAGACAGCAGTACTTGAAGCTGGATACTCACCCAATACATTAGCTAGAAACTTACGTCGCAACGAATCAAAAACCATCATCACTATTGTTCCTGATATCTGTGACCCGTATTTCGCAGAGATCATTCGTGGTATCGAAGATGCCGCAGTAGAAAATGACTACCTCGTTTTACTGGGTGATAGCGGCCAACAGAAGAAGCGTGAGTCTTCATTTGTTAACTTAGTATTCACCAAACAAGCTGACGGCATGCTACTACTTGGCACCGACCACCCGTTTGATGTCAGTAAGCCTGAACAAAAAAATTTACCGCCGATGGTGATGGCGTGTGAGTTTGCCCCAGAGCTTGAACTCCCTACCGTACACATCGATAACCTGACCTCAGCATTTGAAGCGGTGAATTACCTAGCTCAATTAGGCCATAAACGTATTGCTCAAATCTCCGGTCCTGTATCGGCAACCCTGTGTAAATTCCGCCAACAAGGTTACCAACAAGCGCTACGTCGTGCAGGGGTATCAATGAATCCTGCCTACAGCACTGTCGGTGACTTTACCTTTGAAGCGGGCGCTCAAGCTGTTCGTCAATTACTCGCTCTTCCTGAACAACCTACAGCGATCTTCTGTCATAACGATGCGATGGCCATCGGTGCAATTCAAGAAGCGAAAAAATTAGGCTTACGCGTTCCTCAAGACCTATCGATTGTCGGCTTTGATGACATCCAATTCGCTCAATACTGCGATCCACCGCTAACCACTATTTCTCAGCCTCGTTATGAGATTGGACGCCAAGCAATGTTGATGATGCTCGACGTACTTAAAGGCAACGATGTACAAGCGGGCTCGCGTCTGCTTGAAGCCAAATTAGTCGTTCGAGGTAGTACAGCGCCGCCTCGAATCTAATCTGAAGAAATATCCTTATAATTCTGCGGCACATTTTGATGTGCCGCTTCCATTTCTGCACTGTTATCCTCGCTCAATCTGGATTACCATGAGAGCAGAATCAGCAACTATTGAATTGTCTTGTGGCTAATAGAGATTATGTAAAGCGCGGTCGTGGCACGAAAAAACCGACCAAGAAACAAGCCCCTCGCCGTAAACCATGGCGTAGTGGTCTTTTGGCGATCCTCCTTGCCGGTGGTTTTGGTTACGGCCTTTACCTATTGAGTAATGATCCTGAGCCGCCAGCACCGACTCCAGTGGTAACCAAACCAAAGCCTAAGCCGAAACCAGCAAAAGTAATTCCGCCGCCTCCAGAGGAGAAGTGGGATTACGTTGAAACCTTGCCAAGTCGTGAGATTGAAGTAAAAGCCAAAGAGCAACAGATCTCGAAGATCCCTTACATCATGCAATGTGGCGCTTACAAAACCTCAAGCCAAGCTGAAGCACGTAAGTTGGATATTGCCTTCCAAGGTATCTCAAGCTCAATCCGTAAAAAGGATGGAAGTAGCTGGTATCGTGTGGTTCTAGGACCATACAAATTGAAGCGTGATGCAGAGCGCGATCGCCATAAGCTGCAGCGAGCGAAAATCGAACCTTGTGCTATTTGGAAAGACACCGAGTAGTTATAGATTTAGCCGCAGAAGCAGAAGCAGAAGCAGAAGCAGAAGCAGAAGCAGAAGCAGAAGCAGAAGCAGAAAACCAAACACCGAAAGCCTCCCATTGTGGAGGTTTTCTTTTATCTACACCCTTTAGCCAAATTTCCTTACAACTTCCGCCGATAAGTTGCGCGACATCACTCGACCTTCCTTGAATTATCCGAGCACCATCCTCATATACTTTTTATACCCAAAGATAAGAAATATTAAGAGGCCCTACTCGTGACTACCATTGTATCTGTACGTCGTAATAATAAAGTCGTCATCGCGGGTGATGGACAAGTATCTCTAGGCAACACCGTAATGAAGGGCAATGCCCGTAAAGTACGTCGCCTATACAACAACAAAGTACTGGCTGGTTTTGCTGGCGGTACCGCAGATGCTTTCACGCTATTCGAAAAATTTGAAAGCAAGCTGCAAATGCACCAAGGCCACCTAACCAAAGCTGCCGTTGAGCTGGCGAAGGATTGGCGTAGCGACCGTGCTCTACGTAAATTAGAAGCACTGCTAGCAGTAGCGGATGAAACTGCTTCATTGATCATCACAGGTAACGGTGACGTAGTTCAACCAGAGAACGACCTGATTGCTATCGGTTCCGGCGGTAACTTCGCTCAAGCAGCAGCCACTGCACTACTAGAAAATACAGATTTAGATGCGCGTGAAATCGCAGAAAAGTCGCTGAACATTGCGGGCGATATCTGTGTATTCACCAACCATCACCACACTATTGAAGAACTAGAAAGCACCGTTGAGCTACCAAAGCCAGAGTAACGACCGCTTCCATCAATAACGTTGTATTCAACAGTGATTAAAGAATTAAGGAAAAACCATGTCTGAGATGACTCCTCGCGAAATTGTTCACGAACTCAATCGCCACATTATCGGCCAAGACAACGCTAAGCGCTCAGTGGCTATCGCTCTTCGTAACCGCTGGCGTCGTATGCAGCTTGAAGAAAGTCTGCGTGTTGAAGTATCGCCAAAAAACATCTTGATGATCGGCCCAACTGGTGTAGGTAAAACTGAAATTGCTCGCCGTCTAGCTAAACTAGCAAACGCGCCTTTCATCAAGGTAGAAGCGACGAAGTTCACTGAAGTGGGCTACGTAGGTAAAGAGGTTGAGACCATCATCCGTGATCTAACGGACGTTGCGATCAAGATGACGCACCAGCAAGCGATGGAAAAAGTACAATACCGCGCTGAAGAACAAGCTGAAGAACGTATTCTTGATGCCCTTCTACCACCAGCGCGTGATGCTTGGGGTCAGAACGAGCAATCAACTGAAGACACCACATCTTCAAACACTCGCCAGATTTTCCGTAAGAAACTGCGTGAAGGTAAGCTAGACGACAAAGAGATTGAAGTTGATGTAGCGGCGCCACAAATGGGTGTTGAAATCATGTCACCTCCAGGCATGGAAGAGATGACTAACCAGCTACAAGGCATGTTCCAAAATCTCGCTGGCGACACCAAGAAAAAGCGTAAGATGAAAATCAAAGACGCATTCAAAGCACTAACAGAAGAAGAAGCTGCGAAGCTTGTGAACCAGGAAGAGCTAAAAGAGAGCGCGATCTTCAACGCTGAAAACAACGGCATCGTATTCATCGATGAGATCGACAAAATCTGTAAGCGTGGCGACAGCTCTGGCCCAGACGTATCTCGTGAAGGTGTTCAACGTGACCTGCTCCCTCTTATCGAAGGCAGCACAGTATCGACTAAGCACGGTATGGTTAAAACTGACCACATTTTGTTTATCACATCAGGTGCATTCCAAGTGGCTAAGCCATCAGACCTAATCCCTGAACTGCAAGGTCGTCTACCAATCCGTGTTGAACTTGAAGCGCTTTCTGCACATGACTTCAAACGTATTCTGACTGAGCCAAAAGCATCATTGACAGAGCAGTACATTGCCCTGATGAAAACAGAAGATGTCGGCATTGAGTTCACTGAAGATGGCATCAACCAAATTGCTGATGCAGCATGGCGTGTGAACGAAACCACAGAAAACATCGGTGCGCGTCGTCTACACACAGTCATGGAACGCCTAATGGATGAGATTTCATTCGACGCAACAGACCGAGCAGGCAGCAAATTGGTGATTGATGAAGCTTATGTAATATCTAAGCTTGGCGAGCTCGTAGAAGACGAAGACCTAAGCCGCTTCATCTTGTAGCACACAAAACTCCAACTTATTGCTCTATCTCAAAGAAATAGCAGCTAATAAGCGAATTCAAGGCCCACTTTCGAGTGGGCTTTTTATTACCCGAAAAATGGGCGTATACTCAAATCACAGTATGAAACGAAGACTTACAAAGAATTAGACCTACGATGAAACAATCTCTACTGATTTGGCTTGATGCCGCACGCCCAAAAACTCTGCCTCTCGCACTTGTCTCTATTCTTACAGGAAGTAGTTTAGCGTTCGCTGGTGGTCATTTTTCTTTATCAATCGCACTATTGGCTTTTTTAACCGCCACTCTATTACAGATTCTGTCGAACTTAGCCAATGACTATGGCGACGCGGTAAAAGGCACAGACAACGAAAACCGTCTAGGGCCAACACGTGCAATGCAATCTGGCGCGGTGACCGCGAAAACCATGAAGCAAGCGATCATCCTCAACATCGTATTTACCATGCTCGCTGGGCTGATTCTTATCTTTCATGCCTTAACCTCGATTGAGAGTATCTTATCTTTCATTGCGTTAGGCGTATTAGCCATTGTTGCAGCCATCGCTTACACCGTCGGCAATAAACCTTATGGTTATATTGGCCTTGGCGACTTATCGGTATTTATCTTCTTTGGTTTGTTAGGCGTTTCAGGGACTTATTTCTTACACACTGGCCATGTTGAACCAAGCCTATTCCTTCCGGCATTGGGCTGCGGCTTGATGGCAGTTGCGGTACTCAATATCAACAACATGCGTGATATTGAAAACGACAGCGAATGTGGCAAACGCACCATGGCGGTTCGCCTAGGGCAGCGCAAAGCCAAACACTATCATTTTGCACTGCTTGGGCTCGCCCTTGCCTCTTTCGCTATATACCTACTGATTCAAGAAAAACCGGTCTGGATCAGCCTGCCGTTTTTACTGAGCATTATTATTGTTTATAAGCACGGTAAGGCCGTTTGGGAAACCGAAAAGCCAGCGCAGATTGCACCAATGATGCCCGTGATAGTGAAATGTTCACTGGTCACTAACCTATTGTTTGCAGGGGTTGTCGTAGCTCAAACTCTATTGAGTTAAATGAGACTAATCATTGCAAAGGGATCAAGCACCGATATACTCAAAGTAAGCTCATTGTTCAAAAGGTATACTAATGGAATACAACACTTCAGCACTGTGCGACATATATTTGGATCAAGTTGATGTCGTGGAGCCAATGTTCAGCAACTTCGGTGGACGTGCATCCTTCGCAGGACAGATCACGACATTAAAGTGTTTTGAAGACAATGCTTTAATTCGCTCCGTATTAGAACAAGATGGTTTGGGGCGTGTGTTGTTAATCGATGGTGGCGGCTCACTGCGTAAAGCGCTGATCGATGCTGAGATTGCCCTACTTGCTGAAGACAATGAGTGGGAAGGTATTGTGGTTTACGGCTGCGTACGCGAAGTCGATGAGTTAGAAGACATGAATCTTGGTATTCAGGCTTTAGCCTCTATTCCTGTGGGTGCAAGCCAAGAAGGTGTCGGCGAATTGGATGTACCTGTGAACTTTGGCAGCGTGACCTTCTTACCGGAAGATTACCTCTATGCAGACAACACTGGCATTATTCTTTCGGCAGAGCCTTTGGATGTAGAACTCGATCTGGATGTTGAAGAAGAAGAGGCCGAGTAACTCACTCAGCTTCAAATAATAAAACAAGCCAAAGAACACAAAGCATAAGAATACAAACGAAAACGCCCGCTACTGAGTAGCGGGCGTTTTTTTAAATCTGAAGAGTCGATTACTCTACGTCATCCATTTTACCAAGAAGGTTACGGATGCGATCTTGCCATGCTGAATGCTCTTCCTGCATTTGCTGAGTTTTTTGCTCTAGCTCGTGACGGCTTGCTTTAAGCTCACCAGCTTCTGTTGCTAGTGCTTGTTTCTCTTCTTTAAGCTCTTCCACTTCCATTTGAAGAAGTGCAATTGTATCTACTGCTGTTTGAATTTTTGCTTCTAGCTGCTCTAGTACTTCAAAAGACATTCTGGCCTACCTTTAAGTTATCCGTTTGATGGTGAAGGTTCACTCCACTTATTTCCCCATTCTACTCAGCAGAGCAAGGATAAACACTCAATATATTCGATATTTTGCGCCATTCGATGAAAAAAACAGCGCTTTTTACCGAATATTGACGTGAGTGATTACCGCCACAAGGGCAAACCGATTATTTTGATGAATAATAACTGTTTTCCACTGCGAATTGATCGAGAGCAATCTCCAAAAAACAAAAAAGCAAACGTTTCCTTTGGGATATGGTAAAATTCGCCGCGAAATTTCTATTCCCCCTTTGATAATTTTGGAGTCCGCATGAAACGCGATTTAGCAATGTCATTCTCTCGTGTCACAGAAGGTGCAGCACTAGCTGGTTACAAGTGGCTTGGTCGTGGCGATAAAAACGCTGCAGATGGCGCTGCTGTAGAAGTAATGCGTAGCCTACTAAACAAAACCGAAATTAGCGGTGAGATTGTTATCGGCGAAGGTGAAATCGATGATGCACCTATGCTATATATCGGTGAAAACGTCGGTGTGGGCGGCGATGCTGTCGATATCGCCGTAGACCCAATTGAAGGGACTCGCATGACAGCAATGGGTCAATCAAATGCATTGGCGGTATTGGCTGCAGGCGAAAAAGGCAGCTTCCTTAAAGCGCCTGACATGTACATGGAAAAATTGGTTGTTGGCCCTGGCGCTAAAGGCGTAATTGACCTAGAGCTGCCACTAACAGAAAACCTAGAAAACATCGCTAAAGCACTAGGTAAAACACTCGATACGCTAGTAGTAACCACACTGGCTAAGCCTCGTCACGATCAAGTCATTGCCGACATGCAAGCCATGGGCGTTCGTGTATTTGCTGTGCCAGACGGTGATGTTGCTGCTTCTATCCTAACGTGTATGCCAGACAGCGAAGTAGACGTAATGTACTGCATCGGCGGCGCGCCTGAAGGTGTCGTTTCGGCTGCTGTTATTCGCGCACTCGACGGCGACATGCACGCACGTCTGCTTCCTCGTCATGAAGTAAAAGGCGATACAGAAGAGAACCGCAAACTCGGTGAGCTTGAATTAGAGCGTTGTGCAGAAATGGGCGTAACGGCGGGCATCGTCTTGAAAATGGAAGACATGGCACGCAGCGATAATGTTGTGTTCTCGGCAACAGGTATTACTAAGGGTGATCTTCTAGAGGGCATCACTCGCACAGGCAATATCGCAACCACAGAAACTCTGCTTATCCGTGGTCGCTGTCGTACGATTCGCCGCATCAAATCTATCCACTACCTAGAGCGTAAAGACCCAGAAGTAATCGGTCACATCCTGTAGACCTAAACTAGCTCTAACAGAAACGTTCCAAGGCTGATACCAAGTATCAGCCTTTTGTTTTATTAGTGCACCAGAATCTCACCATTTGCTGTCGCTAGAGTAAAACGCTGTCTATATAGTAAATCCCCATCAATATAGTAAATGGTTTGCTTTATAAACACCTTGCCTCATAATAGTAAGGTTGATGAGGTAGGGATAGTATGAAAACAAGCGACAAAATCTTACAGACCATTAAGCGTCAAGGCGCGGTAACCGCGAAACAACTGTCAGAAGAATTTGGCATGACGACAATGGGTGCAAGGCAACATCTGCAAAGTCTGGAAGATGACGGTATTCTTGCGTTTCATGATGTGAAAGTAAAAGTGGGTCGCCCGACTCGCCACTGGTCCCTGACTCAACAAGGCCATAGCCAATTTTCAGACCGACACGGTGAACTCACTATTCAAGTAATTGATGCCGTAGAAAACCTATTCGGTAAAGAAGGGTTGGCTAAGGTTGCTGCCGAGCGAGAACAACACACTCTGAAGCAGTATCAATCTGCACTGTCTGGCTGTGATTCGCTCATGAGTAAGCTTGAAAAACTCACACAGCTTCGTGAAGACGAAGGCTACATGGCTGAACTTCAAGAGCATGATGAGCACTACATCTTAATTGAGAACCACTGCCCCATCTGCAAAGCAGCAACTCGTTGCCCTAGCCTATGCCAATCTGAGCTCAATGTTTTCACTGAACTGCTCAAAAATGAGTGTCATGTAAGCCGCACTGAACACATTATTGCCGGCGAGAGACGCTGTACTTATACCTTAACACCCGCCCTTTGATTGCAAAGGTAATCGGCTAATACCGTCTCAATATTGAGAAAATACAAATAGATTAAAATTTGTACAGATTTCTTTCTTAAGCTTAGAGCAGATGAAACACGCTTAATGCTAAGGAAGGAATGATGGCGCATCCAGAACCCGCTCAAAAACTGCCACCCTTTGATGAACTTGTCCAACTCGCGAAAAGCGACCCGAAAGCATTCAATCAATTCAAACACGAGATGTGCGAACAGATGATTTGTTCGGCTTCAGACGTGATGCAAGACCGACTTCGTGCGCAGCAAAGTCACATCGACTTAGTGGTTAGCCGTTGTAAAAACCCACACCACGCCAATGTCGTACTCATGCAAGAGCTTCGTTGTCAGGTCTGTAAATTCCAAGATGCACTCGAAGGTCGCTGTAGTTTTGAAGAACCTAAACCTGAAAATGTCGTGCCTTTCAGGCCGAATACAGAACCCAAAATGTACTAAAAGTAGAAAAGTATTAAAAAGAAAAAGGGAGCACAAGGCTCCCTTCTTACTTATCAATCATTCAACCTTTAAACGGGATCTTCACCGTAATCATTACGGCCTTCTGTGCCTTTCAACAAACCACACTCAATCAGAATCCATAAGCCACACACTAACGCTGCAACGGTCGCAACCATATGGATTGGCGATACCGGCTCAGTGGTAGTCGCTGCCATTGGCGAAGCCAAACGACCCAGTACTAGGGGCACATTTAGTAGTAACCAGTAATTCGACTTATTGCGGTCGTGCCAGCGCTTAGCGGTGACCGCAAGATCTGGGATCACTAGCAGCAATAGGAATACAGGTAGCAGGATGTAAGAGTAAGCAGGGAACAACACCGAGATACCAGAAGCAAAACCAGTGATCGCTATGTAGTAGAAAATATTCCAAATCCAGTAAGTCTTACGACCAATTCTCCCTTTGAAAGAGAGCAGTAAATCTTTCATCGACATCTTAAAACACTCAAAAATTAATACGCTACCAAAAAGTTAGCAGCAAATAGTTAGTGAATCACTTTTAGTTAGTTGATTATTTTTAGCTAGTTAATCACTTTCTGAAAGCAACTTTTATCCATATCCCGTATGTTGACCGTTAGGCTACGGATATGGCTTGCCTGTTCTTGTAAGGTTTGCATTAACAAACGCGACAATTCTCTTTTCTGTTCTTCAGTACGTCCAGAAAGTAACTCGAAGCTAATATGAACAAAATCTACATTGTCCTCTTCATCACCGACCAACCAGTTATGACAGCGTAGTGAACGAGACTTCACAGAAGGTACATCAAACAAACCACAGTTTAATGTAACTTGATGAAGGTCTTCCAGTAAACCTTGGATATTCACTCGCTCATCCACTGAATTTGAGTACTCTAGAACTAGATTCGGCATTATTACTTCCTATTGTTAACGCAATCGTTTGTCCCTTAATAGCAACTAACGATGAAAAATCCGAGAAGTTAGCTATTATTCTGTCTGCCGGATCACTGATATTTGCTCAAAATCTACTCTGACCATTGAGTAAGATCCAAGAAAGTCATGACCACAGTCATGATCTGTTGATATTATTCTGTTATATTATTTCGTAATAAAGTTTACTTTTTTACATTCGATTTATTTAAATACTTTGGAGATATTCCTATGCGTCATCCTGTAGTTATGGGTAACTGGAAACTAAACGGCAGCAAAGAAATGGTTGTTGATCTACTAAACGGTCTTAACGCTGAACTTGAAGGCGTAACAGGCGTAGACGTAGCAGTTGCTCCACCAGCACTTTTCGTTGATCTTGCTGAGCGTACGCTTACTGAAGCGGGCAGCGCTATCATCCTAGGTGCTCAAAACTCTGACCTAAACAACAGCGGTGCATTCACTGGCGACATGTCTCCAGCAATGCTTAAAGAGTTCGGCGCATCTCACATCATCATCGGTCACTCTGAGCGTCGTGAATACCACGCTGAGTCTGACGAATTCGTTGCTAAGAAATTCGCATTCCTAAAAGAGAACGGCCTAACTCCAGTTCTTTGTATCGGTGAATCTGAAGCACAAAACGAAGCAGGCGAAACTGTTGCTGTATGTGCTCGTCAACTTGACGCTGTTATCAACACTCAAGGTGTTGAAGCTCTTGAAGGCGCTATCATCGCTTACGAACCAATCTGGGCTATCGGTACTGGTAAAGCAGCTACAGCTGAAGATGCACAGCGCATCCACGCTCAAATCCGTGCACACATCGCAGAGAAATCTGAAGACGTTGCTAAGAAAGTTGTTATCCAATACGGCGGTTCTGTTAAGCCAGAAAACGCAGCAGCTTACTTCGCACAACCAGACATCGACGGTGCTCTAGTTGGCGGCGCAGCACTTGACGCGAAAAGCTTCGCAGCTATCGCTAAAGCAGCAGCTGAAGCAAAAGCTTAATTTAAACTTCACCGTTTAGATTAGATGAAAGGTCAACTTAGGTTGGCCTTTTTTGTGCCTGCCGTTTGTGAAAACTCAAACGACAGGCACAAAAAAACCGCTGAACAATCAGCGGTTTTTAATATTTTTTAAGCGAACGCTAAGCTTGGCTTAGAATAACTCTTCTGCAACGCGGAACAACTCAGAACGGTCTGGGTTCTGCATGTTCTCGATACAGTCGATGATATCGTGGTGAACAAGAGCTTCTTTCTCGATACCAACACAACGACCACCTTGACCTTCTTGAAGAAGGTGAACGGCGTAGTTGCCCATACGAGAAGCTAAAACACGGTCAAATGCAGTAGGACGACCACCACGTTGAATGTGACCAAGAACGGTTGCGCGAGTCTCACGACCTGTTGCCGTTTCAATCTCTTTAGCCAATTCGTTCGCGTCCATCATTAGCTCAGTTAGAGCGATAATTGCGTGCTTCTTGCCTTTCGCAATACCATCTTGAATATTGCTGATTAGCTGATCTTTATCTAGGCCAGTCTCAGGTGTAATGATGTACTCACAACCACCCGCGATTGCTGACATAAGCGTAAGGTCACCACAGTGACGGCCCATGATTTCAACAATAGAAATACGTTGGTGAGAAGAAGACGTATCACGTAGACGGTCGATTGAATCGATAACAGTGTTAAGCGCAGTTAGGTAACCGATAGTGTAATCAGTACCCGCGATATCATTGTCGATTGTGCCAGGAAGACCGATACATGGGTAACCCATCTCAGTCAGTTTCTTAGCCCCCATGTAAGAACCGTCACCACCGATAACAACAAGTGCTTCGATACCGTGCTTCTTAAGGTTCTCGATGCCTTTCTCACGAACAGCAACGTCTTTGAACTCAGGGAAACGTGCAGAACCTAAGAAAGTACCACCACGGTTGATCACGTCAGATACGCTTGAACGGTCAAGCTTTTCGATACGGTCTTCCACAAGGCCTTGGTAGCCGTCGTAAATGCCGTAAACTTCAATGCCAACTGATAGCGCAGTACGAACTACACCGCGAACTGCTGCGTTCATGCCTGGAGCGTCACCACCACTGGTCAAAACACCGATCTTCTTAATCATGCTCACCCTCGATTTTTGGGAATCTATTATTCAATTCTTGTTCTTGCTGATTGTATATCAACAAGATTTTAAATCTATATTTGTACGTTATGTTACATTTCCTCAACAGGAATAGCACTTAAATCACGTAAAATTATGTAACATTTCTACTTCTGTAAGAGTATTACAGTTTTACTCAATAACTTTGTTGATTCACATCAGAATCAACATTAATTGTTACTAAGGTGATTTTTGAATCACCTTTGAGTTAGCAATTTTTACTCACTTTAGTTCAAAAGCCATTCACTTGCCATTTGCTGCCTAATTTTTAGACGCATTACCATGAGTGAAATTTCTGCTGCTTCTCTGGGCCAAATACGACCGAATATGGATCTTGATGAATTAATACATCAGCATCAGGGAACACTGAAATAAGCTTGTCCTCTACTTCGTCAGAAATGCGGTGTGCTTCAATCAGTGGGATATTATCTTCGAGTTCTAAATGCAATTGAATGAAACGAACAGGCCCAGAACGGCGCGTTCTTAGTTGATGTACACCCAGTACCCCTTCCACACTCAACGATGCCTCTTTAATTTGCTTGAGCTCTTCATCGGGTAGCTTGTGATCAAGTAGAGATTGCACCGCTTCCATCGCCATTTGGTAAGCACTGTAAAGAATGTAGATGCCGATACCAATCGCGAATACCGAGTCTGCTTGACCGATACCAAACCAGCTCAGTGCTAGCGCCAGCATAATCGCCGCATTCATATAGAGGTCAGATTGATAATGCAGTGAGTCAGCCGCAATTGCTTGGCTACCCGTTTTGCTCACAACATGCTTTTGGAATCGAACCAAACCGAAGGTCATGACCATTGCAAACAAGCTGACATAAATACCAATTTCAGGAGAGTTCAGCTCATGCGGTCGGAAGAAACGTTCAATACCGTTAAGAATAAGGAAACAAGCTGAACCAGAAATAAACATCGCTTGTGCTAATGCAGCAAGAGATTCGGCCTTGCCATGACCAAAGGTATGTTCTTTATCAGCTGGCTGCAGAGAGTAACGAACCACCACAAGGTTGACGACAGAAGCGGCGATATCCAACAGTGAGTCAACAACAGAAGCTAATAAACTGACTGAGCCTGTCACCCACCACGCTGCAACCTTCACAACCAATAATATGGAGGCAATGATGGTGGCAGCCCAAGCGGCGAGCGTAACTAAACGTGCGTATTCTTGTTTCATAAATTGGCTATAAAGTGACTGATAGCACAAAGTATAACCCGCAAAACACCGATTGAATATGACAGCTAGGATCTAATACATTCATTTTAAAGATCAAAAAAAGCGGCACTAGGCCGTAATGCCGTTCACTTAAGAGTGAACGGCATTTTTGTTCTTAGCATACCGTTGTG
>NZ_JBFSPI010000009.1:0-82548 GCF_041464685.1 Vibrio sp. 10N.237.312.B06 | reverse complement strand
GAAACTCACTCTACCATTTACCCAGAAATCAAGCTCATCTAAGCGGAGAAGAGCCGTTTAGCTAATCTGAAATGCCTATTCACGGTACAAATATTCATTCGTCAATCAGCGTTTTTACTACTACACTCGCGCTTAATTTTTATATCCCTATGGCCTATAAGACTCCAATTTATAGACCTAAATTATAGAGCTACAGCAATGCTACTAAGTGTTTTGTATATCATTGGCATCACGGCAGAAGCCATGACCGGTGCTCTCAGTGCTGGCAAACAAAAAATGGATTGGTTTGGTGTAATGCTAGTTGCGAGTGCAACGGCAATTGGCGGAGGTACAGTAAGAGATATTTTACTCGGCCATTACCCTTTAGGCTGGGTTGAAAACCCCCAGTATCTGGCGATCACTTGTATTGCTGGTGTTATCACAACGGGATTAGCCAAATGGGTAATCAAGCTAAAAGGCTTGTTCATTCGTTTGGATGCGTTGGGGCTTATCGTATTTAGTATCATTGGTACTAAAGTAGCGATGACCATGGGTCTGCACCCAATGATTTGTATGGTGTCTGCATTAGTGACTGGCGTGTTTGGTGGCCTGCTGCGCGATCTTATCTGTCGTCAAACGCCACTGGTTCTACATGAAGAGCTGTACGCATCTGTTGCCCTTGTCGCTTCAGGTTTATACCTAGGTTTGCTTGAGCTTGGCATTAACGACGTAACAGCAACGATTGTTACGCTTGTGGTTGGCTACTTGCTGCGTATGGCTGCCGTAAGATTCAAATGGCGCTTGCCTTCGTTTCAGCTTGATCCGGAAAGCTCTGTGCATTAGATAATATATTCTCAATGACGCAGAATATAAAAAGGGTTGCTTCATTACGAAGCAACCCTTTTTGGTTTCTCTCAAATCAGTTTCAAATCTGTTCTGAATAAAACGAAGCAGAACTAGATTTTTGGCGTTTCTGTTGTCACACCAAAGTTTTGACCACGGTGACGTAGTAAGTGATCAAGCAACACGATAGCCAGCATCGCTTCAGCAATAGGCACTGCACGGATACCAACACATGGATCGTGACGACCTTTAGTGATTAACTGCGTTGCTTCACCATCTTTAGTAATGGTGTCACCAGGAACGGTAATGCTTGATGTGGGTTTAAGCGCAATGCTTGCCACAATATCTTGACCAGTAGAAATACCGCCTAAGATACCGCCAGCATGGTTGCTGCTGAAGCCTTCTGGAGTTAATGGATCACGGTGTTCACTACCGCGTTGATTAACCACATCGAAGCCATCACCAATCTCAACACCTTTCACCGCATTGATGCTCATTAGAGCGTGAGCAATATCAGCATCTAGACGATCAAAGATTGGCTCACCAAGGCCTACAGGCACTTTAGTCGCAACTACTTGGATCTTCGCACCGATCGAGTTGCCTTCTTTTAGCAAGTCACGAATCAGTTGGTCAAATTCAGGTACTTTGTCGGCATCAGGACAGAAGAAAGCGTTGTTTTCGATCTCGTTCCAATCCACTTTATCAATTGAGATATCACCCATTTGAGAAAGATAAGCTTGGATTTCAACACCAAATTCTTGCTTAAGGTATTTCTTCGCAATCGCACCTGCCGCAACACGCATTGCAGTTTCACGAGCAGAAGAGCGGCCGCCACCTCGGTAATCACGCACACCGTACTTTTGATGGTAGGTATAATCAGCGTGGCCAGGGCGGAACTTGTCTTTAATTTCGGAATAGTCTTTAGAGCGTTGGTCTGTATTTTCAATCAATAGACCAATAGAAGTACCCGTAGTCTGGCCTTCAAATACACCGGATAAAATCTTTACTTCATCCGCTTCACGGCGAGCCGTTGTATAACGAGAAGTACCTGGGCGACGACGATCCAAATCTCTTTGAAGGTCTGCTTCGGTAATTTCTAATCCTGGTGGGCACCCATCTACGATACATCCTAGTGCGATACCGTGACTTTCTCCGAACGTAGTCACGCGGAAATGTTGTCCGATACTGTTTCCTGCCATTACTTCCTCTAAATCAGCCATTGAGCAGAAGGTTTGATTCCTAAACCTACGGGCTAACAGCTTTACTTGTCTATTCTTCGTGAATTCATATTGGCTTTATTACCAAATGATGTAAACCCCAAAAAACCAACAATTTTAACTTTCTATTACATCAGCCGAATGAAATGAATAACGAGGGAAAATGAGTGGCGATTGGAGATGATTGTTTTTATTATGGTGAGAAAGCAAAAAACCCGACAACTCAGAGAGTTATCGGGTTTCTTTAAATAGTGGTACGCCCTGAAGGATTCGAACCTTCGACCACCTCCTTAGAAGGGAGGTGCTCTATCCAGCTGAGCTAAGGGCGCGCTACAGGAAGGATTATACGAATTCGAATCAGTAAAGCAACGGCTTTATGTAACATTCTGATCCAAGTGAGTAAAAAAAGTGCAATAAGATTATAAGTGTTGGAAAATAGAACAAAGCAAACGTTTGCTTGATGGTAATCAAAAAGATTTTCTGGAATAATGCGCCAAAAACATCAGCCACTAACTTGAATATCAATACTAAGGAAATTCATGACTGCTCAAAATATTGATGGAAAGCTAATTTCTCAAACGGTTCGCTCTGAAGTTGCGGCTCGTGTAAAAGCTCGCACTCAAGCTGGATTACGCGCTCCGGGCCTAGCGGTTGTTTTAGTGGGTGAAGACCCTGCTTCTCAGGTTTACGTAGGAAGTAAACGTAAAGCATGTGAAGAAGTTGGCTTCGTATCTAAATCTTACGACTTGCCAGCCACTGCTACAGAAGACGAATTATTAACACTGGTAGACCAACTGAACGAAGACCCGGAGATTGACGGTATTCTTGTTCAACTTCCCCTACCAGCTGGTATTGATAGCACTCAAGTTCTTGAGCGCATCACGCCGGAAAAAGACGTTGATGGCTTCCACCCATACAACGTAGGTCGTTTGGCTCAGCGTATGCCTAAGCTTCGCTCTTGTACGCCTAAAGGCATCATTACGCTGCTTGACCGTTATAACATCGACTTACGTGGCAAACACGCGGTTGTGGTTGGCGCATCAAACATCGTAGGTCGCCCAATGACGTTAGAGCTTCTTCTAGCCGGTTGTACAACGACAACATGTCACCGCTTCACCAAAGACCTTGAGGGTCATGTACGTCAAGCAGATGTTGTTGTTGTAGCAGTTGGTAAGCCTAACTTCATTCCTGGTGCTTGGATTAAGAAAGGTGCTGTTGTGGTCGATGTAGGCATCAATCGTTTGGAATCTGGCAAACTCGTTGGCGACGTTGAATACGATGTCGCGAAAGAGAGCGCAAGCTTCATCACACCAGTTCCGGGTGGTGTTGGTCCAATGACTGTAGCAAGCCTAATTGAGAACACTATGATTGCTTGTGAGCAGTTTCACTCGTAATAGCCCACAAATGGCAGTTTCAGTAGCAATATCGCAGGCATGAATTGACTGTTACTAAAATAGAATTAAAAAGCCGCAGCGTGAAAACGTTGCGGCTTTTTTGATACAAAGCGACTCGCTTTAAATGCAGAGCACTCACTACTTATCTGGAGTATCAGCTCTTTCCGTTGGCTCCGAAGGCGGCAATAAACTAATGATCGCACACTCCGTTGATATGAGTTTTTCCAAATCAGAACCTTGTGTTACTAAACGGAAATCACCACCAGTCATCACACCGAGTGGAATCGCTTTAGGATACAGCGCGTTAAACTCATTAAGGTCAAACGCATCGGTCAATCCCGTGCTCTTAATTTGGCTGCCTTGAGCCATCAAGGAGTTAAGCTTGGAATAGGTAATTCCTTCCGAAAACAGGCTTCTGTTACCATCTCGGCTCACTGAATGCCTTTCGTGTTTAGTTTCTGTCGATTCAAGCTCAAACACCTTATTTTCACCAAACTCATCTTGATAATGCATGCTGACTAATGGATTGGTTTGACGATAAGGCGAGACGATCATCGCGCGCCCTATCCCGTCCAATTCCAGATTATTTTCCGCGTGGCTTGAGGCTGGGTTACCAAAATAGACATTCAGGTTATCCATACGCGCCAAACGAATGCTTTCCCAGTTGGTATCGGCAAGTACACTGTTGATATTGTGTGTCGCCAGCACCTTGGCAAACTGTCTTGCAAAATGAGTCGCGCCAAAGAAGATAACCCCTTGCGCTTTCTCTTGAGTCACACCCAACCTTCTCGCCCACCAACTTGCGGTAAGGCTTTGAATCACAACCGTACCGATGATGACCAAGAACACCATTGGCACCAGTAGATCAGCCCCTTCAATCAATTGCTTCTCTTGAAGTTTGATAGCAAACAGAGAAGAAACTGCGGCAGCAACGATCCCGCGAGGCGCCATCCAGCTCAAAAACCATTTATCTGCTGAGGTAAGATCCGTGCCGATCCCGCTGATCCACACACTCAGAGGACGAGCCACCAGCATGACGACCGCTAATAAGCCAATACCGCCCCAACCTATCGAGAGGAAAGTCCCAGAATCGAGTCGACTCGCCAGTAAGATAAACAAGGCAGAAATGAGTAACACGGTTAAGGTCTCTTTGAACTCAATAATATCTTCAAGATCCAAGCCTTTCACGTTGGCGAGCCAGATACCCATGATGGTAACGGTTAATAGGCCAGACTCTTCACTAAGATCATTAGAAAAAGAGAATGCCGCCAGCATTAACGTTAGAACAGCCACGTTACGCAAATAGTGCGGAACCCAATGCCCTTTCAGCATCTTGGCAATCAAATAGCCACCGATGATCCCTAAGCCTAAACCGATGGCTAGAGTCAGCCCCAAAGCCGACAGTACATGGCTTGTAGGATCGGCTGAAGAAACAATGTATTCGTAAACGAGAACGGCAAACAGAGCGCCAATCGGGTCAATCACTATCCCTTCCCAGCGCAAGATACTGCCTAACGAAGATTTGGGCTGAATGCTGCGCAGCATGGGAACAATCACGGTTGGCCCCGTCACCACTACTAAGGCAGCAAACAGCGCGGCTAATGGCCAACTGAAGTCCACAAAGTAATAAGCACCAACGACAATACACGCCCAGGTAATCAGCATGCCGAAACTCACGAGGTGCGTCACCATGCGACCATGGCCTCTGATTTCTTTGAAATTCAGGGTCAATGCACCTTCAAACAGAATAATAGCGACACCTAATGAAATCAGCGGAAATAGCACGTCACCAAAAATGGCATCGGGATTAAGGATGTTAAGACCGGGACCTAAAAGTAGGCCGACAATAAGAAGAGGAAGAATAGCAGGAAGACGTAAGCGCCAGCCTAACAATTGACACGTTAAGGACAGCAGTCCAATTAACGCCAAGGATGAAGTAATCGACAAATCCATTTGTGCCCCTAAAAAATTTGCACCACACCTTGTGATACAAACCTATTTGCTGAAACAAGAAAGCCTATGTCATTAAACTATAGGCTCTCTTTTTCATGCTAACCGAATATTAGTGTGATTAATCAGTCACTTTACTATAGGGGAAATAAAGTGACTGACTCATCCACTCTGTACTTATCATCTAGCTACAGAGAAAGCACCACGCCAGCGATCGCAGCGCTCATTAAGTTGGCAAGCACACCCGCACAAATCGCTTTGAAGCCATATTGTGAGATGAAAGAGCGACGCTCTGGAACTAAGCTACCCAAACCGCCAATCAGAATCGCCATGGTAGAGATGTTAGCAAAACCACATAGTGCAAAAGTAACGATCGCTTTTGAGTGCTCACTCAGTGCATCTTTTACGTCCATTAACTGGATGAAAGCCACAAACTCATTCACAACGATTTTGTTACCGATCAGCGAGCCTGCAACCACAGCTTCAGACCACGGTACACCGATCAGCCATGCAACGGGTGCGAACACATAACCTAGGATAAGTTCGAAGCTTAGGTTTACGCCAAACCAGCCACCAACAATACCTAACAAGCCATTCAGCATCGCAATCACACTGATAAAGGCTAGAAGTGTCGCACCCACCGCAACGGCAATACGAAGTCCAGACATAGCCCCATCTGCCATTGCCTCAACTACGTTTGTTGCTCGTGGAATCTCTACACCAGACTCAATATTTTCTTGAACATCCTCTGGGCTGCCTGGTACTAAGATTTTAGCCATCAATAGACCGGCTGGTGCCGACATAAATGCCGCAGCGATCAGATAGTTTAGGTCAACACCCAGCGATGCATAACCCACTAGCGTGCCGCCAGCAACAGAAGCCAAACCACATACCATCACAGCAAACAGTTGTGAGTCCGTCATATGTTTTAGGTAAGGCTTAACCACCAATGGCGCTTCGATCATGCCAACAAAAATGTTTGCCGTTGCAGATAGTGACTCCGCACGACCTGTGCCTAGAAACTTCTGCAAAGCACCGCCGATTATGTTGATCACCTTTGGCATAAAGCCGATGTGATACAAACCTGAAATCAATGCAGAGAAAAAGATAATGATGCCGAGAACGTTAATAGCGAAAACAAATCCGTTATTCGTTAGGCCACCGAATAGGAAGTTAATCCCCTCTTGACCGTAGTTGATCAAGCTAGACACCGCACCAGTAGCTGCATTCAGCGCTTCTTTACCCATTGGCACATAAAGAACCAATAGCGCGAATGAGATTTGCAGTAAGAAAGCCAAAGAGACAGTTCTTAGCGGGATATTTTTTCTGTCCGTAGATAGTAACCAAGCGGCTACTAGAATAGTGATAATTCCAAGTAGGGAAGCCATATGCGTCAACCTAAAAGTTGTAGGTAGGAAAGGCGACGCATTGTATAGAGGAAATCGTTTGCGGCAAGGTGCGGTTGTTAATGTGATGTTGGGATTATCAGCAACTTGCCCAAGATTAAATTAAAGCATTGAATTTTAATGGATTAACTTGTTCAAAAAGCATACTTTTTCCATATGGAAATTATATTTATGAATTAGGAAACAATTAACGATGCAGCTCAACGCAAGTTTTGAGGTTTTTGTCCCAATACGTCGGCGAACCAACATGCTGTTTGATGAACTCAATCACTGCTGAAAGCTTCTTTGGCATGTTCTTTCGACTCGGATAGACGGCATAGAATGGCATCAACTGACTGGCTCTCCATTCTGGTAATACTTGGATTAACTTGCCTGTTCTAAACTCCTCTTTGACTAAATAAGTCGCCAAATAAGCAACACCCCATCCAGATACAGCTGCGTCTCGTACCGCCTCAGCCAAATCCACCGAGTAATCGCCCGCCACTTTGACACTGAGGTTTTCTTGCCCGTTATCAAACGCCCATGACGTGTAGTCTCGTTCACGGCTGCGATAGATAAGACAGTTATGGTCAATCAGATCAGATGGCACATGAGGAGTACCAGCTTTAATCAGATAATCCGGTGATGCGGCTACCACAAATTGGCTGTCGGCTAAACGCTGCGCAATATAACCTTCTGGCAGGTCTTCATTATTGGTGATCCAAAGATCCAAGCGCTCCTCAATCATATCCACTTTGTAATCGAACAAATGCACTTCAATTCTCAGCTGCGGATAGAGCTGTCTGAGCTGATCAATCGCTGGAATGATATGCAGTGTGCCAAATGACTGAGACAAGCCTATGCGGAATATTCCAGAAATGTCGTCACGCTGGCTATCCATATCCATTTGAGCCGCTTTCACCGTATTGAACAGCTGCTCACAATGCTGATAGAACACTTCCCCTGCTTCAGTTAGTGTCAGGCTGCGTGTGGTTCTTTGCACCAGCTTGATACCTATCGAATCCTCGAGCAAAGCAACTTGCTTACTGATGTGAGACACCGACACATTCAAACTTTTTGCTGCACTGGTAAAGCCTTCATGCTTGATTAACGCATGGAATATCACCATCTGTGCGGCTCTATCTGTTAGCACAAGGCCACCTTTAAAAATCTCTGAAATATAAAAGAAAAAGGACTCCGAAGAGTCCTTTAGTTCGTTCTGCCTATGGTAGGCCAAATGCTATTCAAAGCGACCTAAATCTGTTAACCAAATTAGCTCGAATAACCAAATTAAGGCCATTAATCAAATTAGGTCGATTAATCAAACTTAACTCTGTCCGCTAGGTGGCTTACTGCTAAAGCAAAGTAGTAAGAACGATTCCACTTCATTAACACATTGTAGTTGTTGTAAATGAGGTAAGAACGGCCAGTTTCATCGTCTGGCATAATTAGCCAAGCTTTAATATCTTCATCAAGCGTTGGTAGTGGGCGATCGTCAAAGCGCTTAATACCGAGTTCAGACCACTCTTTTAAGTATTTCGCTTTGTCTTCGCCTCGGCCTTGCATTTCAATAGACACAGTCGACGGTACGTGAACCTGACGGCCCCAAGTATATTTGTCATCCCAACCCGATTGGCTGAGATAATTCGCCGCTGAAGCAAATACATCCTCTTCAGTACCCCAAATATCTTTCTTGCCGTCGCCGTTACCGTCAGCGGCATAAGCTAAGAATGAGCTTGGCATAAACTGAGGCTGCCCCATCGCACCAGCCCAGGATCCTTTCATCTCTTGTGGTGCAATATGGCCTTGATCAAGAATCTTCAACGCCGCCATCGCTTCGCTACGGAAGAAGGCTTCTCTACGTCCTTCATAGGCCATAGTCGTGAGAGCATCAATAACACTGTAGTTACCCGTGAACTTACCAAAGTTACTCTCAACACCCCATAGCGCGACAATGAATCTTGGTTGAACACCATATTCATCACCAATGCGCTTCAACGCAGAATAATGCTTCTTATAGAGCGATCTCGCCTGCTTCACTTTCCAATCTGGAACCGCGCGTGGAATGTATTCATCCAGAGTCAGTTTTTTCTCAGGTTGATTCTTATCGGCTTTCACCGCTCTTGGCTTAAACGTCACACCATCAAAGGCCTGATCAATGATCGTTTCAGAGATGCCTTCTGCACGGCCTTGTTGCTTTAGTTTCTCTACATATTGCTCAAAGCTCAGCTCTTCAGCCTGAACTGAACCAATCGTCAGGCTATTACCCAATAGTAAGGCCGACACAGCCAATATGGTTTTCGAAAATTTACTCAACGATCACTCCTCCCTGAATTAAGGTAGCTATCACTCTTCGTCTTGAACGTTTTGCTGAGCTTTACGCTCTTTATGAAGTTCAAGTTCATTAACCGGTGGTGGCGGAACCTGCAAAAAGAAACCATCGGTGTTCAGTGATTCTCTCACTTTATCGATGTTCACTTGCGCCAGTTTACGGCCATCCATTTTAATTACCATTACAAAACTAGGTTTACCAAACATTTGCATCAATGCGTCAGGAACTTGTGAGAAATCATCCTTCTTAGGGATATAAAGGTATGTTCCTTCTTTCTTTGAACTTTTATATATAGAACACAGCATGACAAACCTTTTTATTGTTTATGACTACAAAACTCTCACTTACGAGATCAATAGTTTATGTTAAGGGAAATATTGGGAACAAAACGTTCATTTGACAACAAGATTACTTGCTGTGCTTGGTTTGGGAATATAACATGATAAACCAAGTTTCAGGCAACGCCCTTTATTTTATTGATAAAGAAATTGTACCAATCCGCTATTGAGGTCCTGTAGTTTTCGATGTCTAGTAATCCAGAGCTAAAAGGTAGCAGTTTTACGCTATCTGTTTTGCACTTATCCGATGATCAAGTCGAAAATGCGGTGTCTTTTCTTCAAGAAAAAGTAAACCAAGCTCCCACTTTTTTCGCTGCTGCGCCTGTTGTTATCAATATTAGAAAAGTCGCGGGTGATATCGATTTTTTGCAACTGAAAGAGGGTATATCTCAAGCGGGCATGATCCCAGTAGGTGTGGCTGGTTGTTCGGATAAACGTATGCAGAACCTAGCGAAAGAAGCTGGTTTTGCAGTGATGACAGCCAGTAAATCTCCTTCTCAAGCTCCAGCGAAGATGGCTCCGATAAAAGTGGTGAGAACGCCTATTCGTTCTGGTCAGCAAGTGTATGCAAAAGATGGCGATCTATTGATCCTCAGCCATGTGAGTGCTGGCGCAGAAGTCATAGCCGATGGCAGCATCCATATCCATGGTACTTTACGCGGTCGTGCGATTGCAGGCGCGAGTGGTCAAACTGAAGCAAAAATAATTTGTAATGATTTACAAGCCGAGCTGGTTTCCATTGCTGGAAATTACTGGCTCAGCGATCAAATTGAAAGCGAGTACTGGCAGAAGAAAACCATGTTCAGTATGGCAAACGATGTATTACACGTTGATGTCCTCGCAATATAAGAGAAATAAAAAGGAAAACTAAATGGCACGCATTATCGTTGTAACGTCAGGTAAAGGCGGGGTAGGCAAAACGACCTCCAGTGCAGCTATTGCCTCAGGCTTAGCTTTAAAAGGGAAGAAAACCGCAGTTATCGACTTTGATATCGGTCTGCGTAACCTAGATTTAATCATGGGTTGTGAGCGTCGTGTTGTGTACGACTTCGTTAACGTTATCAATGGCGAAGCGACACTGAACCAAGCGATGATCAAAGACAAGCGCACAGAGAATCTATTCATTCTTCCGGCTTCTCAAACTCGTGATAAGGATGCACTAACAAAAGATGGTGTTCGTCGTGTATTTGATGAACTAGATGAAATGGGCTTTGATTTCATCATCTGTGATTCTCCTGCAGGTATCGAACAAGGCGCTCTGATGGCGCTTTACTTTGCTGATGAAGCGATTGTTACGACTAACCCAGAAGTTTCTTCTGTACGCGATTCAGACCGTATTCTCGGTATTCTTGATTCTAAGTCTCGTCGTTCAGAAGATGGCTTAGAACCAGTGAAAACGCACCTTTTACTGACTCGCTACAACCCAGCACGTGTAACTCAAGGTGAGATGCTAAGTGTTGAAGACGTTGAAGAGATTCTTCACATCTCTCTACTGGGTGTCATCCCAGAGAGCCAAGCAGTACTGAACGCATCGAACAAAGGTGTTCCAGTTATTTTTGACGAAGCAACCGATGCAGGTATGGCTTACAATGATACTGTAGAACGACTACTGGGTAGCCAAGTGGACTTCCGTTTCTTAACGGAACAGAAGAAAGGCATCTTCAAAAGACTGTTCGGGGGCTAATTCGCAATGTCATTACTAGAGTTTTTTAGACCACAAAAAAAGACAACCGCAAACCTAGCTAAAGAGCGTTTGCAGATCATTGTTGCCGAGCGACGCAGCCATGACGACCCAGCGCCGTCTTATCTGCCGCAACTAAAAGAAGACATCTTGAAGTGTATCGCGAAGTACGTTGACGTCGATCCATCAATGGTTGATCTGACTTTCGAACACAAAGATGACGATATCTCAGTATTAGAGCTGAACGTCAAACTTCCAGAAGAAGACCGATAAGCAGAGCTCGAGCTGCGCTTATCACGATTCAATAAAAAAGAGAGCCTAGGCTCTCTTTTTTGGTATTTTAACTTGTGTCTAAACGCTATAAAAGATTAAGAATTCTGCATACGCTTTTTCAGTCGAGCTAAGTCAATTTCACTAGAGCGAACAGTCAACTTAATGCACTCGTAATCGTACTCTTCTTTAACCACACTCATGTTTGAGCGAATCTCTCCGATGATGCCTTGTCCTGAATAAGGGATGGTGATCTCTTCTTCGATCATGCCTTCTTCAGCAACACCAACGATGTACTTGTGCAGTTTCGTGATATCCAGAGGATCCCGAGTCGACGTTAGCATCGCATCTGGGAATTCTTCGATCAGCTCTAATTGCTGTTCTTCAGTCAATCTATCGCACTTATTCAGAACTAATAGTTTTTCGCTGCCTTCTACACCCACTTGAGCTAATACGTCGTGTACCACATCAAGTTGTGCGCGGAATGAAACATCAGAAGCATCAACCACATAAAGCAACAATGAAGCATCGTGCGCTTCTGCTAGCGTTGAGTGGAATGATGCAACCAGATCGTGTGGCAATTTCTTGATGAAACCAACGGTATCTGAAACCAGAATACGCGGTTGAGTAATCGGCTGAAGCGCACGAACCGTCGTATCTAGCGTTGCGAACAGTTTATCTTCACCCACCACTTCGGTTGCGGTCATTGCACGCATCATCGAAGACTTACCGGCATTGGTGTAGCCAACTAAAGCAACAGTGAAAAGCTCCGCGCGCCTTGTGCGTCGGGTCTTCATTTCATCTTGTACGCTTACTAGCTCACGCTTAAGCGCAGCAATTTGGTCACGTACGTTACGACGGTCTAGCTCTAGTGAAGTTTCACCGGCGCCCTGACCCATTTGACGCTCTTTATCGCCCTCAGCCGTTTCGCGAAGACGTGGCACTAAGTAGTTTAAACGAGCGATATCAACTTGCAGACGAGCAGTACGAGTACGAGCGTGGCGGCTAAAGATTTCAATGATGATGCCAGTACGGTCAAATACTTCCACACCCAAACTCGCCTCAACAGTACGCATTTGAGATGGACTTAAATCACAGTCAAATACCACAACATCAGCGGCACCGTATTGGAAATTGCCCGTTGGAAGATCATCAAAATCTAGCTCATCGATTTCAGAATCAAACAAACCCGACTCATCAAGAAAGTCTTCATCTTCAGCTTCTTCAATAGAGCCTTGGTAACCAGTTAGATGTGCAATTTCGGCGAGCTTACCTGCACCCAACACATTCTGTCTTTGAGATGAACTGTGGTGTTGCGATTGCGTACCGACGACTTTAAACCCTAGGGTTGTCACTAAGCGAGCAAGTTCGGCAAGAGACTCTTTTGCTTCGTCACCTTTAAAATCCGGTGTCGTAATAGAAATAAGTAAAGCGTTATTCGCCGCTGGTTTTGCTGTTAGTTTCATGTATTCTTCTGTTTATGCACCAAGGTGCAGCCTAGTTTCTGGTCTAAAGTAGTGTGATCCTACGCGTTTCTACGTCAGCTTTATAGAGCTAAGGGATACTAAATCACGATATTATTGCAGTAGAAGCATATATATCGTTTATCCCTCTGTTTTTATAAGGGATAAAAAGCAAGTATAGACAACGAAAAAGGCAGCATCACGTTACTTATTAGTAGTTGGTGATACTGCCTTTGATTTAGACATGAACTTTGATTGTTAAACTAACTCAGCAACTAGAAGTTAGAAGTCGATTCTCGCTTCGGTTTGAGCATCGAAGAATACCGCCTTTGATAAGTCAAAATGCAGCGGTGCCATTTGCCCAACCGTCACTTCGAATTCTGGCGACAAACGACACGCGACCTCTTGGTCATTCACTTTAACCATCGCGATCGTATCTGGCCCAGTTGGTTCCAATACTTCTAGTTGCAAGTCTAGCTTGGTGGAAGCTGAAACATCATCGCCTTCCTGCTCAGTGATGTGTTCTGGACGCAACCCAATCACCAACTCTTTGCCATCTTGGTCACGCATACTCTGAGGCAATCGAATGTGGTGTTCTTGCTCCGCCGTGCCAGTTACTTTGATGATCGGATTCTGGTCCTCATCCAAGTCCACCATGGTTTTAATGAAGTTCATTGATGGTGAGCCCATAAAGCCCGCTACGAACATATTGTTGGGTTTGGTATAGATCTCTTGTGGCGTACCTAGCTGCTGCAGTTCACCGTCTTTCATTACTGCGATGCGATCCGCAAGAGTCATAGCTTCGATCTGATCATGGGTTACATAAACAATTGTGGTATTCAGCTTCTGGTGGAGACGTTTAATCTGATGGCGCATTTCAACACGCAGCTTGGCATCCAAGTTGGAAAGCGGCTCATCAAACAGATACAGCTTAGGACGACGAGCTAGAGCACGTCCCATCGCGACACGTTGACGCTGACCACCAGAAAGCTGCGACGGTTTACGATCCAACAACTGTTCGATTTGCAGCATTTCCGCTACTCGGTTTACCTCTGCATCGATCTCTTGTTGCGGCATCTTACGAATCTTCAAACCGAAAGCGATATTGCCGCGTACCGTCATATTGGGATAAAGCGCGTAAGACTGGAATACCATCGCAATGTCGCGGTCTTTAGGTTCAACCTGAGCCACGTCAACACCATCAATCACGATTTCACCCGAACTAATATTTTCGAGCCCAGCAATGGTGTTCATTAGGGTGGACTTTCCACACCCCGAAGGGCCGACAAGTATCAAAAATTCCCCCGAATCGATACTGATGTCGATGCCCTTTAACGTTTCGTTGTCCGCGTTGCGATAGGTTTTACGGATCTGTTTTAAATCTAATGTTGCCATGGGTAATTATCCTTTTACTGATCCTGCCGTTAGGCCACGAACAAAATATTTTCCTGCGAAGACATACACCAACAGCGTTGGCAGTGCAGCGATGATCGCGGCAGCCATGTCGACGTTATATTCTTTAACGCCTGTGCTGGTGTTGACTAGGTTGTTTAATGCCACGGTGATCGGCTGAGTCTCTGAGCCGGAATAGACCACTCCGAACAAGAAGTCATTCCAAATCGCGGTGAACTGCCAGATCACCGTCACCATGATGATTGGTGTCGAGATCGGTAATAAGATCTTAAAGAAAATGGTAAAGAAGCCTGCGCCATCCAGTTTTGCCGCTTTGATCAATTCATCAGGAATCGAGATGTAGAAGTTACGGAAAAACAGAGTAGTAAACGCCATGCCGTAGATAACGTGCACAATCACCAAGCCGATAGTTGTGTTCGCCAAACCCATTTTTCCTAACATGGTTGCCATTGGAAGCAACACCACTTGGAATGGAATAAAGCAGCCAAACAACAACAAGCTAAAGAACAGGTTTGAACCTCTAAATTGCCATTTCGTCACGACATAACCATTGAATGCACCGAGTAATGTTGAAATCGCAACCGCAGGAATCACCATTTGGAAAGAGTTCCAGAAGTAACCTTTGATGCCTTCACATTTCACGCCCGTACAAGCGGTGTCCCACGCTTTATACCAAGCGTCAAACACCCACTCTTTCGGTAAGCTCATCAAGTTACCTGCCTTTATGTCTGGCAAGGTTTTGAATGACGTCAGCGCCATGACGAACAATGGCATCAAATACACCAAGCAGAAGAAAAGCAGTGCTGAATAAATAAAGATTCGAGCAAAATTGATGTTATTCATCATGACTTTTTCTCCCTAAGTTCAGAGTAAAGATAAGGCACGAGAATCGCTAAGATACCGGCAAGCATCATCATGGCACTGGCAGCACCAAGGCCAATTTGTCCGCGAGTAAAGGAGTGTGCGTACATAAATAGCGCAGGAAGATCCGATGAATAACCGGGGCCACCTGCCGTCATTGCGGTCACAAGGTCGAAGCTCTTAATCGCAATGTGCGACGTAATGATCACCGCACTGAAGACCACTGGGCGCAAACAAGGCAGAATGATTTTGAGATAGATGGTAGGTAAGCTTGCCCCATCAATTTGCGCCGCTTTAATGATTGAAGAATCGATGCCACGCAGACCTGCTAAGAACATCGCCATCACAAACCCTGAAGACTGCCAAAGTGCCGCGATAACCAAGGTATACACCGACATTTCGGAGTCGACTAGCCAATCAAATTTGAAGTCAGTAAATCCCCAATCTTGCATCAGTTTTTCAATGCCAAGACCCGGATTAAGAATCCATTTCCACGCCGTACCCGTCACAATGAATGACAACGCCATTGGGTAGAGATAGATGGTACGAATCGCCCCTTCTTGACGGATATTCTGGTCAAGCAATACCGCTAAACCAACACCAAGCAAGATGGCAATCGCCATGAATAGAAAACCAAACACACCGAGGTTGGTAATTGAGGTGATCCAGCGATCGTTATCCATCAGCTTTTCATATTGGGTTAAACCAACGAAGTTAAAGCTAGGTAGAAATCGAGAGTTGGTGAACGACAGCGCTGCCGTCCAAAATATATAGCCGTAGATACACACCACGGTCACTAACGCAGTCGGCGCCAGTACAATTTTAGGTAACCAATGTTGCAACCTGTCAGCAAAACTCGGTTTCGGTGCAGGCTGGCTCCTTGTGGGTTTTGGAGTCGACTCAGTCAAAACATGCTCCATAACTTATCCTTGTTGCACAATCGAGCCAATGGCTTACCTTTCGGCACCACATCAGCATCACGCATATCAGAATTGGGAGTGAAGAGCAGATAGGCTCCCTACGAGCCTACCCACCCTGGGGGTTCGATAAAGCAACACAGCCCGTCACTCACGTGCGTTGTGTGTCACTTATCAAGTTAGATTAGATAGCCGCTTTCACTGCTTTTGCTAACTTAGCTGCCGCTTGTTTAGGATCGGCATCTTTCTCGTTGAAGAAGTTGGTCACTACGTCATAGATAGCGCCTTGAGCATAGCTTGTTGTCGCTAGGCCGTGAGCCATACTCGGAACAAGATCGCCCGATTCAGCACTCGCTTTGAAGGTAGCCATTGAATCCAACGCACATTGGTCGAATTTAGACATGTCCATATCTAGACGTACAGGGATAGAACCTTTGTTAAGGTTGAAGACTTCTTGGAAATCCTTGGTAAGAATGGTTTTTGCTAGGTCTTGCTGCGCTTTTTGGTTCTCTTTGTCACTTAACTCGAAGAACGCAAAGCTATCGATATTGAAGGTAAATTGGCCGTCAGTACCTGGAGCTGGTGCACAGATGTAATCTTTACCCGGCACTTTGCCTGCCGCAGTAAATTCACCTTTCGCCCAGTCACCCATGATCTGCATCGCTGCTTCACCATTGATAACCATTGAGGTTGCTACATTCCAATCACGACCAGGAGAGTTGCTGTCGATGTAATCACGCATCTTTTTGAACTTGGTGAACACTTCCACCATTTTGTCACCAGATAACACGTCCATATCAAGATCAACGAACGCTTTGTTGTAATCTTCACTGCCTAATACATCAAGTGCTACGGCTTCGAATACGGTCGCATCTTGCCAAGGTTGACCACCGTGAGCCAGTGGAATGAAGCCAGCCGCTTTAATCTTGTCTGCAGCAACAAAGAACTCATCTAATGTCGTTGGAACTGTCACACCCGATTTTTCTAAAACAACAGGGTTTGCCCAAAGCCAGTTAACACGGTGAACGTTGACAGGAACTGCCACATATTCACCATCCCACTTCATCACTTTAGTCACTACTTCTGGAAGTAGTTCATCCCATTGTTCTTGTTTAGCAGTCGCATCGAGAGACGTTAGAAAACCTAAACCACCCCACTCCTGAATATCATGACCTTTAATCTGCGCTGCAGAAGGTGGATTGCCCGATACTGCTCGCGTTTTCAAAACAGTCATCGCACTTTCACCGCCGCCACCAGCAACTGCGAAGTCTTTCCAAGTATGGCCTTGTTGTTCAATCATCTCTTTCAGTACGGCAGCGGATTTCGCTTCGCCACCGGCAGTCCACCAGTGGAGCACTTCCACTTCACCAGCTTGAGAAAATGTTGAGGCAGCAAGAAGAGATAGAGTAAGT
The DNA here is from genome assembly GCF_041464685.1 of Vibrio sp. 10N.237.312.B06. Lineage (NCBI taxonomy): Bacteria > Pseudomonadati > Pseudomonadota > Gammaproteobacteria > Vibrionales > Vibrionaceae > Vibrio > Vibrio sp. 10N.237.312.B06. The sequence goes on along the minus strand of NZ_JBFSPI010000009.1, from coordinate 65,093 downwards.
AGGGTTTTATTGATTTTCATTATTATCTTCCATGTTTAGCGGACTCGACGTCCGGTTCATTAAAGAGTCTACTTATTCTGACTGGTAAGATTGAAACAAAAGGTAAGCCCAATGTAACAAGATTGTTACACTACACCTCTAAGCCTGTTGGGATATAGACTTTGACTTCCAAGCCACCTTGAGAGGAGTTGCGAATAATGAGATCTCCACCGTGTCCGTGCAGGATATTTCGGCAGATCCCGAGGCCAAGTCCGTGTCCTTGATCATCCGTTGCTAGCCTAAAATAGGGTTCAAAAACCATCTCTAACTTGTCTTCAGGAATGCCATTCCCACGGTCTTGAATAGTCACGACAACCCAAAGCTCATCACCACTAACTTCCACGACAGCTGATGAACCATACTTAACCGCGTTGTCAATTAAGTTGGTCAGTACACGCTTAATCGCCAGTGGTTTCGCGACCAGTGGCTCAATGACGACCGGCTCAAACTCAACTTTTGTCTGATACTGGTTATGAGATTCAATAACAGAAAGTACCATTTCGTTGAGGTCAATAATGGCATTATTCTCGTGTAGATCGGTGTCTCTTACCGCTTGCAAAGCACCTTTGACCATCATCTCGAGCTCATCGAGATCTTTATTGAATTTGTCTTTCTTTACTTCACTATCCAACAACTCTGCACGCAATCTTAGACGTGTTATTGGTGTCTTTAAGTCATGGGAGATCGCAGAGAAAAGGTGCTCTCGGTCGGCAACATAGCGACGAATCCGTTGCTGCATGCGATTAAAGGCTCGGGTTGCGGTGACCAGTTCAGTCGCCCCTTCTTCGTTTAGCGGAGGCTGCTGAATATCCATACTCATCTCATTGGCCGCCCTTGCTAACTTTTTCAGAGGACGCACTTGGCGACGAATCATCAAGTAAGTTAGAACCAGCAGAATAAGCGTTGAAGAAACTAAGAAGATCACCTGCTCTCTGCCAAGAATCGTATCGTCGAGTTTCACATATGGAGCAGGCAACAATGCCGCAATGTATACCCATTCGTGACTGGTCAATTCGATTTGTACAACCAGAATGGGTGGATTCAGCGGTTCTAACGTTAAAGTATGATGTGCCCAAGATCGCGGGAGATCGCTTAAGTAGATGTCGTTTTTAAGCAAGCGAAGGTGTTCAGGTCGAGAAAAATCTACCCGCACTGACGCCACTTTATTGAGTTTGCTACTCAAAACACTTTCTATCGCTTCAATCGAGGCTGTTTTTAAACGGGTATCGGGGATCGGTTCGACAATCAAAGCCTCTTTATTGAAAGAAACGAAGAAGCGCGTACCGCCCATATTCCGTATTTGATCCAGCACGATATGACGATATTTAACGGGTAGAGATTGGAAAAAAGTCACCGTTGAAGCAAACATGTTCGCCATGCTCGACGAGGCAGAACGAATTCCTTCCAGCTCTTTGTGTTTTGATTCGCTATACCATATAGACGTTGCGATGCCTTGAGCAATCACAACGGCTAACAACGTCAACAATAAGGTTCTTGCGACCAAAGAGTTTGGTTTTAATCGACTCAACCAGTTCATAGGAAATACTTCATTGGCAAGGTGTTCATTAACAGCACTTGATTATCAATGTTCATACTGAACCGGCACAGCAAGAATGTAGCCATTACCGCGCATGGTTTTGATGTAGTGAGGATATTTACCACTGTCGCCCAATCGGCTTCTCAGGCGGCTAAGCTGTACGTCAATGCCACGTTCAAAAGGCAGCGCTTCACGGCCTCTGGTAGCGAAAGAGATGGTGTCACGGTCGAGAACTTCGTTAGGACGAGTTAAGAACAACATCAACAAAGAAAAGTCACTGCCCGACAAGTCCATCTCTTCTGAGTTTTCGTTGTGATAGATTCGGTGCGCGAGCGTATCGAGCGTCCAATCACCAAAAATAATCTGCTTTGGCAATGCATCACTTGGCTTGTCGTCCACCACTTGTACACGGCGTAATAGCGCTTTGATTCGAGCCATTAACTGACGAGGACTAAACGGCTTCGCGATGTAATCATCTGCACCAATTTCTAAGCCGATAATCTGATCGGTTTCATCCGATACCGCTGTCAGCATAATGATAGGCACATTGGATTGCTTTCGTACTCGCTGACACAAGGTAAAACCGTCGTCACCGGGGAGCATCACATCGAGCAGAATCAGGTCGGGATAACCTTGGTTTTGCAGGTGGTTTTCTAATTCAACACCGTCTCCCACAGAAGAGACATCGAAACCTGATTTTGTGAGGTACTCTTCCAGCAGCTCGCAGATTTCTTGATCATCATCCACCACGAGAATTCGAGTATTTGTTGGCATCGCCCAAACCTATTAAATTTACAACTTATTCACATAGTGTATAGGCTGGCCGATTATTTGATTATTGACATGTTTGTAAAGTTAGACGAACAAACAGATAAAGATCACATCTTAGTGACCTCTACCTGTACTTAGCGACTCAAAGAATCATAGAGGGTTAAGAGGAACAGCTGATTTCCATGGCTTTGCCCCACTCAGGCGGCAAGGCAGCAAGATGTTCGTAGTCAGGATGTTCCGCATAAGGGTCTGCCAGCACCACCATTAGTGCATCAATATCGCTGCTATCACCGCGCTCAGCTTTATCTATCGCAAGCTGGGCTAGGTAGTTTCTGAGGATGTATTTCGGGTTTACTTGTCGCATCTTTTCACAGCGCTCGGCCACTGAACTCTCTTCCAATTCACAGCGTTGCAAGTAGTTATCCACCCATAGCTTTGCGGCCTCGCGGTCGATAACCAAATCAATCACGTCTTGCGGCAGCAATGTATCTAGGTTCGATAGCGTTCTAAAGAATCTTGGGTAATCGACTTTGTTTTGCGACATCAGCTCGAACATAGATTCAAACAAGCGACTGTCACCTTCGTGTTTCGAAAGCAATCCTAACTTACGGCGCATCAGCTGACTGAAATAACCGTTCATTTGTGGTTCGTACTGTTCTAACGCGACCTCTAAATCGGCTTTATCCACCAGCGGCGAAAGAGAATGAGCCAGTGCCGACAAATTCCATAATCCAATTCTAGGCTGCTGATTAAAGGCATAACGACCTTGATAGTCGGAGTGATTACAGATCAAGCGAGGGTCATATTCATCTAAGAAGGCGAACGGGCCATAATCGAAGGTTTGCCCTATGATCGACATGTTATCGGTGTTCATCACCCCATGAGCAAAACCATTCGCTTGCCACAGCGCGACCATTTCCGCAGTGCGATCAACAATCTGATTAAACATAGCAGCGTAGGGTTTGTCGTCATCGAGGCATTCCGGGAAGTGCCATTCGATGACTTTATCGGCCAATAATTTATGTTCTGCCAACTGATTGGTATAAAACAGATGTTCAAAGTGACCGAAACGGATGTGTGACTCAGCAGCACGCACCAGCAATGCGCCCCACTCTTGCTTCTCTCGATAAACGGGTGTGTCGCTAGTCATCATCGCCAATGCGCGAGTAGTTGGGATATTAAGCCCCGCCATCGCTTCGCTACATAGATACTCACGAACCGTTGATCGAATAACAGCACGACCATCGCCCATACGAGAATAGGGAGTTTTACCCGCACCTTTAAGGTGTAAGTCGAACGTTTCACCACTTTTCGCGACAACTTGAGCTAATAACAGCCCTCTTCCATCACCTAAATCAGGGTTATAAGAGCCAAACTGGTGGCCTGCGTATTTCATTGCTACTGGCGAAAATTGCTCAGGTTCAACATTGCCTGATAACGTCTCAAGCAACTCCTCGGAAGTGCATTCAAATGACGGAAAGCCTAGTTCATTCGCAAGGTTATGGTTCCATGCGAGCCATTGGACATTGTTTAACGGTGTAGGTTGAATTGGGGTATAGAACAGTCGAGGTAATGCAGTAAATCGATTGTTAAATGAAATAGAATCCCAGACAGACATGAGAGATACACTGTAGATAAAAGATGACTTAAGATTATCACAGTTTGATAACAACTTCAGATCAGGTTATGCAGTGAGTCTATTGAGATAAAGGGGGCTAATCAGACAAAGAGATTATTCAGAGAAAAGGTTACTGAGAGGAAGGTACAGCTAAGAAAAGGTTAAGTGGCTAGCCTGATGAGAAGAGCCACATTTACGAGTGTAAGAGTTCTAACTTTGAAGACTTTTTGAAAAGTATATTCATAATAAAACTGAAAATATAGAGCCATGAAGCTGACTACATTAGAGCAAGAATACCCAGAAGAGAAAGGGTAGAGAAAATCCAAGTACGACTGATTACGCCAAAATTACTGTGTTGAATCATTTCTTGATGCTGCATATATCTCTCCTGAGAATGTGATGGTGTAACACCAATATATCGACTTTATGCCGATATCAGCAAGCACATTAATATTAACCTTTTATTACAGCCTGAATAATTTTCTGTAACTATTCAGGCCTTTGATAAATTGAAAATTACGCTCGGCTTGTAGTAGAAAGCAGCGCCCCTGCACCGATAAAGACACCACCAGTCACAAGATTAAAAACCTTGGCTCTACCTTTAGCAAACAACCAATTTGATGATTTCGCACCTAGGTAGGCATAAACCAGTAACCAAGACAATTCCATCACAACGAAGGTCAAAGCGAACACCAAAAATTGAGGAAATAGCGCTATCGATGGGTCAATAAACTGAGGAAAAAGTGCGGTAAAAAACAGGATAGCTTTTGGGTTACTCGCACCAACAATAAAGCCACTGACATAATGCTGTGCAGCGCTTTCTTTAACAGGTTGAGAGCCTGCTTGTTGATTCGATAACTTGTCGTAATCTTGCTGACTCGATCGTAACGACTTCCAACCGAGATAAATAAGGTAAGCAGCCCCCGTCCACTTAATGATATTAAACACCACTTCTGACGAAGCAATGATCACCCCTAAACCGGTAAAAGATAACGTAAGGATTCCGGTAATGGCAGTCACGCTACCCAAGGCGGTAAATATCGATAACTTAAAGCCAGATTGCACACCCTTAGTCATGCACAACAAAGAGCTTGGCCCTGGTGATGCCGTTAAGATCAACACCGCTAGCAAATAATAAATCCATGTATCAAAGGTCATCGCGAATTCTCCTTAACTCACTAAAACGACTAAATATTGAGCACCAATATGTGATAGCTATTCATATTAAGCAACTAAATATTGAGCACGTTCACTCTGTGTTGCTTACTTATCCATTAAATTTTGGCAATAAAAAACGCCATGCATTACTGCATGGCGTTTAAATTCAAACGTTTCAAATAGAACGTCTTATCAGGTTCTAACCTTAAGTTTCCAGCCTAATCTCTAAGCTAAATCCCTAAGCTAACGACTAACAGTAACAGTAACAGTAACCTAGTCTTTGTAGATAGAGAACTCATCCGCGCAAGCAACAAGCTGCTCACGAGTGATCATGAATACGCCATGACCACCGTTAGAGAATTCAATCCAAGTGAATGGAATCTCTGGGTACTGATCCATCATGTGAACCATTGAGTTGCCCACTTCACAGATAAGAATACCGTCGTCAGTTAGGTAGTCAGGTGCGTTAGCTAAGATACGACGAACCAATTTCAGACCGTCTGTACCCGCTGCTAGGCCAAGTTCTGGCTCGTGAGTAAACTCATCTGGCAGGCTGTTCATATCTTCTTCGTCCACGTAAGGTGGGTTAGATACGATCAGGTTGTATTTCTCTTTTGGCAAGTCACGGAAAAGATCTGAACGGATTGGGAACACTTGCTGCTCCATGCCGTGATCTTGAACGTTCTGCTCTGCAACTTGCAGTGCGTCTGTAGAGATATCAATCGCATCTACTTCTGCGTCAGGGAATGCATGAGCACAAGCAATAGCAATACAACCACTACCCGTACACATATCCATGATGCGAGTTGGCTCTTCAATTAACCAAGGTTGGAATTGAGCTTCGATCAGCTCACCAATTGGAGAGCGAGGCACAAGAACGCGCTCATCAACGAAGAACTCAAGGCCACAGAACCAAGCTTTATTGGTTAAGTAAGCCGTTGGTGTACGCTCATTGATACGCTTGATTACGCGCTCAACAATACGCAGACGTTCGCTACTTGTTAGACGAGAGTTCATCACATGCGAAGGAACATCAATCGGTAGATAAAGAGTAGGTAAAATTAGTTGTACCGCCTCATCCCACGCGTTATCAGTGCCGTGACCATAAAATAGGCCCGCTGCGTTAAAGCGACTAACAGTCCAACGAATCACATCTTGAAGCGTGTGTAGTTCTGATACCGCTTCTTCTACAAAAATCTTATCCAAAATTGTCTCCGAAAAGCGCTACAATACTGCTAATTACGTTTCTAATTAGAATTCATAACCTGATGAGCAAAAAAGACACCGACTTCGATGACGATTTCGCCCTATTCAACGATGCAGTAAAGGGCGTTAAAAAGTTGCAACAGGATACCATAGTCCAGCAGCCAAAAAGAAATGCCAAGCAAAAAGAAATTACTCGAACGGCAAGACAAGCCAGTGATAGCGAGTTTTATTTCTCGGATGAGTTCATTCCGCATCTTAGCGAAGAGGGGCCGACACGTTATGCGCGCGATGATGTCTCTAAATATGAGGTGAAGCGCTTACGTCGTGGTGTCTATGTACCGGATGTGTATCTTGATATGCACGGTATGACTCAACAGGAAGCCAAACGTGAACTTGGCGCGATGATTGCGCACTGCGTGAAAGAGAGCGTAGCTTGTGCCTGTGTACAGCACGGCATTGGTAAACACATCCTTAAACAGAAAGTGCCTTTGTGGTTAGCACAGCACCCAGATGTGATGGCTTTTCACCAAGCACCTTTAGAGTTCGGTGGCCATGGGGCGCTACTGGTTTTACTTGCTATCCCAGATAAATAGCCATCGACTTGCTCTTTATTCTAAAAAGTACGTCCAGCACCTTGTCGTTTGGTCGAAATAATCCGTTAGAAACAATAAAGGGCATCTCAATAATCATGAGGTGCCCTTAAATTTATCTTGAGAAAACGGTCTCAGCTATGGATTAATGTTCCAAAGCAACTCGCCTTTTTGTTTTTCAAGGTCGAATTCAATACACGCGAGCCCTGAGGTTGGGAACATAGGTGGCGCCATGCCCGTCGCAAATTCAGCCGTTAAATAGCCCACTAGAGGTAAATGAGAAACAAATAAAATGGTCTCTAGCTTTTCTACTTCAGCCATTGCTATGGTCAAATCAAACACATCGTCGGACATTCCGTAAGGCGTAATATCATCACAGGTTTCTACTTTCTTTCCAGAAAACGCTTGAGAGATTTCTAACCACGTTTCTTGTGCCCTTAAGTATGGGCTCACAAGCACTTTATCGAACTGGCTAAACCCTTGCTCATTTGCAGCTTGAGCTACCGCAAGAGACGCCATTTTACCGCGCTTCGTTAACGCACGTTCTGCATCCGAGTTAGCAAAATGTTCTGCTTCACCGTGGCGCATTATGAATATTTTCATGTTCAGTCCTGTCTACGTAACATTTCGAAAGTCGATATATCCCATATCAGCGATACGCTACTTAGCGTTTGGCTCTCAAACTAGAGAAACCGCAGTCTATATAAATAATTATATCAAGTCACTTGCTAAAGAGTTCGACTTTCTTAACAATCTTATTAAAAGAAAATAAATCACTGATAAAAATCGATAAAAGTGATTTAGAAGTCGCCAAAAAGCACTTCATATCCCAAAATATGATCGCGAGGTTTGCACCTGAAATCATCGCGTACATAATTTAAAAACCACCTTCTCTGGAGATGCATCTGTGCATTTAAGCCCTAATGATGAACATCAATACCGTTACGTAACATTAGATAACGGGTTGAGAGTACTGTTAGTTCACGATCAGAACGCTCAAAAAGCTGCAGCCGCACTCGCCGTTAATGTCGGGCATTTTGATGACCCTACAGACCGAGAGGGTTTAGCTCACTACTTAGAGCATATGCTATTTTTGGGAACTGAAAAGTATCCAAAGGTCGGAGAGTTCCAAAGTTTTATCAGCCAGCATGGCGGTAGCAACAACGCTTGGACAGGAACCGAACACACCTGCTTCTTTTTTGATGTTGAATTGAATGCCTTTGAAAATGCACTCGATCGCTTCAGCCAATTTTTTACTGCCCCCCTGTTCAACGAAGAAGCCTTAGACAAAGAACGCCAAGCCGTTGATTCAGAGTATAAAATGAAACTCAACGACGACTCGCGACGCTTGTACCAAGTGACCAAAGAGCTAGTGAATAACAATCACCCATTCTCGAAGTTTTCTGTCGGTAATATCGATACGTTGGGTGACCGAAACGGCGAGACGATTCGACAAGAGATCTTGGCTTTCCACCAGCAGCAGTACTCTGCTGACTTAATGACACTGACGCTGTCTGGTAATCAATCACTGGATGAAATGCAAAGCTGGGTTGAGGATCGCTTTAGCTCGATTACCAATCACAACCTACAAGGCAAGAAGGTTAACGTACCCATTATTGGCGAGTTAAGTACTGGCGTTCAAGTCCGTGTTGAGCCGATCAAAGAAGTACGCAAACTTATCTTAACCTTCCCAATGCCAAGTATGGATGAACACTACGGTATTAAACCATTATCGTTCTTTGCACACCTTATAGGTTACGAAGGCGAAGGCAGTTTGATGATGCAACTCAAAGAGAAAGGCTGGATTACTTCTCTCTCCGCAGGTGGCGGCGCAAGTGGCAGTAACTATCGTGATTTCACAGTCAGTTGCTCATTAACCATCGAAGGCTTAACCAAAACCGATAACATCATCCAAGCGGTGTTCCAGTACGTTAAGTTGATTGAACAACAAGGTATTGAAGAGTGGCGTTACCTCGAAAAACGGGCTGTTTTGGAATCAGCCTTCCGCTTTCAAGAGCCCTCAAGACCACTTGATGTCGTCAGCCATCTCGTTATCAACATGCAGCATTACCAAGAGCAAGATGTAGTGTATGGCGATTACAAAATGTCGCATTTCGACGAAGAGTTACAACGTTCTCTGCTTCCTTACTTAACCGTCGACAACATGCGGGTCACCATTGTTGCTCAAGGGTTCGAATATGACAGAGAAGCGAAATGGTACTTTACGCCCTATTCGCTCACACCATTTAGCGCTGAGCAAGTTCAATGCTTTACATGCATTAACCCCGGCTGGCAGTTTGAGCTCCCAAGCAAAAACCCATTTATTTGCTACGACTTAGACCCTGCAGAGCTCGAAGGTGACGCTAAGCACCCACAACTGTTAGAAGAGCTGGACGGCTTTAAGTTATGGCACCTCCAAGACCATCAATTTCGAGTTCCAAAAGGTGTGGTGTATATCGCTATAGATAGCCCACACTCAGTTGCCACCCCGAGAAACATCGTTAAAACACGCTTGTGTGTAGAGATGTTCTTAGACTCGCTTGAAAAAGATACATATCAAGCTGAGATTGCTGGCATGGGCTACAACATGTATACCCATCAAGGTGGTGTCACACTTACTCTATCTGGATTTAGCGAGAAACAGCCACAGCTGCTCAATATGATTCTTGAACGTTTCCAAGCACGCGACTTTAGTTCAACACGATTCGAAACGATTAAGCATCAATTGCTCAGAAACTGGAATAACGCATCGCAAGACCGTCCTATTTCTCAGCTGTTCAATGCGATGACGGGAATCTTACAGCCAAACAACCCGCCCTATTCCGTTTTAATTGAAGCGCTGGAAACAATAGAAGTCGACGAGCTTTCTTCTTTTGTTCAAGCTATTTTGGCCGAACTGCATGTCGAAATGTTTGTGTATGGTGACTGGAAAAAAGCCGATGCGAACAAGATGGCTGAAACGCTAAAAGATGCCCTGCGTGTTCAAGATCAGGCTTACGAAGAGTCACTGCGCCCTTTAATCATGCTGGGTGATAACGGTAGTTTCCAACGCGAAGTGGTCTGTAATCAAGATGACTCAGCCATTGTGGTTTACTACCAATGTTCAGATATATCACCTACAAATATTGCACTGTATTCATTGGCCAACCACTTGATGTCAGCCACTTTCTTCCACGAGATTCGTACTAAGCAGCAGCTAGGCTATATGGTCGGCACTGGTAATATGCCATTGAACCGACACCCAGGTATTGTGTTGTATGTGCAATCGCCTAATGCAGCCCCAGCAGATCTGTTGGCTTCCATAGACGAGTTCCTCAATGCCTTTTACATGGTATTGCTAGAGCTTAACGACTATCAATGGCACAGCAGTAAACGCGGTCTTTGGAATCAAATTTCAACGCCAGATACCACCTTGCGTGGTCGTGCTCAACGCTTATGGGTTGCGATAGGCAATAAGGATTTGGAATTCAATCAGAGGGATCGCGTGTTAGAAGAGCTCAAAGGTCTGACTCGCTCAGACATGATGCGCTTTGTGGTTAGCCAACTTAAACCTCGTACAGCGAATCGTCTGATTATGCATGCCCACGGCAACGCTCATAATGAAGAAGAGAAGTTGTCAGCAGGTGTGGAGATTGGCTCAATTGATGAGTTTCAGTTGCGTCCTAAAGACTGTGAGCTTGGTTAGTCGTTCTTAGTAAAAAGATCAGAAGGTTGATGTGAAAGCATCAACCTTTTTTATTGAATGCAGCACAAGAGCAGATCTCCTATTACGCTCCTTCGTCGCTTTAGGAGATGACGGTAGTTTTGATTGAGGTGTGTTGACCACCTTCCTAATCAACACAATAGCTTACTTGTTACATCTCAATCGTCACTCCCAAAAAGAGAAACGACCGAGTTAGAAATCTCCCACACCAACCAACACTACCTTACAGAACACATCACCCTCCCCCGCCATTCCCGAGAAGGAGGAACGACTGAGTCGTGAATCTCCCACACCAGGCCAACATTACCCGACAGAACTCATCACTACCCCCGTCATTCCCGAGAAGGAGGAGCGACTGAATCGGGAATCTCCTGCCTCTCGAATACTCCCATAAAAATGAAGCCCGCATCAATTGCTTGATACGGGCTTTATAATCAAAGTGCTAGAAAGTTACTAATCGAAAGAGTTACTTATAAAAAGACTCATCCAATCCAGCACGTGTCAGTAGGCCATCACATGGCGCAAAACGATCACCGTACTTCTTAGCGAAGTCGTTCATCATCTCTACCAATGACTTAATACCCACTTGATCCATATAACGGAACGGACCACCTAGGAATGGCGGGAAACCGATACCGAAAATAGCACCAATATCGCCATCTCTAGGGCTACGGATAATGCCATCGTCTAGACAACGAACTGCTTCGTTGAGCATTGGTAACACACAACGCATTGCGATGTCGTTATCGCTTAGCTTAGGTTCAGGTTGCAGCTTAAGCAGTTTGTAAACTGACTTATCGACTTCCTTCTTCTTACCTTTGTAAGTGTAGAAACCTTTGCCACTCTTACGGCCTTTACGGTTGTCATTCAAAAGAATGTCGAACACATCAGGGCCTTGGAAACGTTCGCCTAATTCATTAACTAGAATCGGGATGATCTTCGCACCGATATCAACACCGACTTCGTCTAACAAAGTAATAGGGCCAACCGGGAAACCAAAGTCCAGCAACGTGCTGTCGAGCTTTTCAATCGGCTCATTTACCAATAACAGATGCGCAGCTTCATTCATGTATGGAGCAAGGATACGGTTCACGTAGAAACCTGCCGTGTCTTTAACAACAATCGGCGTTTTACCTTGCTTCTTCGCTAATGCAACCACCGTCGAAATCGTCTCTTCTGACGTTGTTTCATGAGGAATAACTTCAACCAGTGGCATTTTTTCTGCTGGGCTGAAGTAGTGAAGACCGACCACGTTTTCTGGTCGCTGCGCCTTCTCTGCAATTTTGTGGATTGGCAGTGAAGATGTGTTGGTCGCAAAGATAGTCTCTGACTTGGCATTGGCTTCAATGTCTGCAACCATTGATTGCTTAAGGTCGAGATCTTCAAATACCGCTTCAATCACAACATCAGTATGGTTAAAGCTTGTAAAGTCGATGCCACCAGAAAGCTGAAGCATCTTACTTTCAAGGCCAGCTCGGCTCAGAATACGACGTTTACGCTGTTTATCGAACAACTTGTAATTGTAGTTAAGTGCATTGAGCACACCTTCATTAGACACATCTTTAATACGAACCGGTACTTTCGCTTTAGCAACACTGACGTGGCTGATACCAGCGCCCATTAGACCGCCACCTAGCACACCAACACGCTTAACCGCTTTCGGTTCTGCGTCTGCGCCGTGTTCTTTTTTCATTTCAGTGGTGGCAAAGAAAATCGAACGAAGGGCTTTGGATTCTGCGGTCATCACCAATTCAGAGAAACGCTTCGCTTCGTACTGAAGACCTTTATCAAAGCCGTTCTCTAAGCCATAACGAATCACATCAAGAATCGCATCAGCGGCTGGGTAATTACCGCGTGTTTTCTGATTGGTCTTCTTTGAAGCCTGTTCAAAAATAACCTTGCGACCAAGACCCGTACGTGAAATTAGTTTTTCTTTGGCCGAAGCTTGGCTTTTAGACGCCAAGCGCTTACCTTTTTTCCCGCCTGAGTTCTTTTCAACAAAGCTCTTAGCCACTTCCAGCAAGATAGTTTCTGGCACACAAGCATCCACGACACCTAGCGATTTCGCTTTTTTAGCCCGCAGTTGCTTACCCGTAAGAATAAGGTCAAGAGAAGGCAGTAAACCGATAAGACGAGGAAGACGTTGCGTACCACCAGATCCTGGTAACAGACCAAGTTGGACTTCTGGCAGACCTAAGCGAGTCTTATCTGAATCAGTACATACGCGGTAATCACACGATAGTGCCAGCTCTAAGCCACCACCTAAACATGGGCCGTGAATCGCTGCAACAACAGGATAAGGCAAATCAGAAAGTGCTTGGAACATCTCCTGCCCCTGACGAGCAAGAGATTGCGCTTCATCTGCTGTCTTGCAAGCATCAAGCATTCGTACGTCAGCGCCAGCAATAAAATTATCTGGCTTCAATGAATGAACGATTAAGCCTTTAACTCGGCTTTGCTTTTCCTTCAACTGCTCGAAGATTGCTTTCATTTCTTCGGCAAATGCCGCTTGTAGCGTGTTCATTTTTTCGTTTGGTACATCGATCGCAAGCCATGCAATATCTTGGTCATCGATAGTTAAAGAAAACGCGGTCGCCGGTTTTACGGCTTCATCATTTGAAACCGTCTTATCACTTTTAGATACAGTCACTGGCTTTGAATCCGTTTTTTTGACTGCTTTCTTTTCTTTTTTCACATCAAGAGTCGTAGACATTATTCCACCTCCAAGATCATTGCTGCACCTAAGCCACCAGCCGCACAAGCAGTATTCAATGCTAGGCCACCACCACGACGTTTAAGTTCACGCAGTGTCTGAGTCATCATACGCGCGCCAGTCGCTGCAAACGGGTGTCCGTAAGCAATTGAGCTACCCAGCACGTTGAACTTCTCCATATCAATCTCACCGATCGCTTTGTCACGGCCAAGATTCTTCTGAGCAAATTCATCGCTTGCGAACATTTTGACGTTAGCCAGAACTTGAGCTGCAAACGCTTCGTGCATCTCGATAAGTGTTAGGTCTGATAATTCTAGTCCTGTGTTCTTCAATACTTGAGAGGTCGCGTACGTCGGCCCCATCAGCATATCCGTTTCAACACCAATCGCTGAGAACGCGTAACCACGAATGTAACCAAGCACTTCTAAGCCTAGCTCTTTCGCTTTTCCTTCGCGCATCAACATCACTGCGGCACCGCCATCGGTAAGAGGCGTGGCATTGGCTGCCGTTACACTGCCGTATTGTCTGTCGAATGCAGGGCGCAATTTAACGTAACCTTCAACCGTCGAGTCGTGGCGAATGTTGTTGTCTTCTGCTAGGTACTTTTTATAAGGCGCGGGGAATGCCGTCATCACTTCGTCTTTAATCTTGCCTTCTTTCCATGCTTGAGAAGCCAAAGAGTGAGAACGGTGAGCAAGTGCATCTTGAGCTTCGCGAGTAATACCATGTGTCTTAGCCATCTGCTCAGCAGTTTGTCCCATAGACAAACCTGTCGAGTATTCTGCGACTGCTGGTGGTACTGGCATCAAATCTTTGACTGAAAATGTTTTAAGAATCTTCAGTTTTTGACCTATGGTTTTCGTTTTACTCAGTGCTAATAAGTTCGCCGCTAACTTTTTCGAAACACCGATTGGCAATACAGAAGAAGAATCCGCGCCGCCCGCAATACCAACATCAATCGTGCCAGCCATAATGCTCTCGGTCACGTTGACTGCAGCTTGGAAGCTAGTCGCACATGCTCGCGTCACACTGTAGGCATCAGTATTAATGTCCATGCCTGTACCCAGCACGATTTCACGTGCAATGTTCGGTGCTTCTGGCATTTGCACTACTTGCCCGAACACGACTTGTTCGATAAGCGCAGGATCGACATCAGTTCTTGCAAGCATTTCGCTCACCACCATTTTGCCTAGGTCAACCGCAGGCACTTGGCTAAATTCTGTGCTCTGACGAGCGAATGGGGTTCGTAGTCCAGCGACAACGGCAACACGTTCTCCAGAACGCGTTTTGACTTCCTGTTTGCCCATGGTTTCTCCTTAAGGTTAAGAGGTCTGACCTGAATCATTGTAAACAAGTTGTTAATTAAATCAAACAGGCGTTTAAATAAACGTGATACGAGTATCCCACTGCTTGAAAATCTAACTGAACATTCAGGCGAACCTTTTTGAGGGAAAGGTTGTCGTAAGATACTAAACTATTGCAAGCAAAGCTGTTATCGCTATGTAAGGAATGGTTTTCTTGAGGCAAAAAAAAACCACACAAAACTGTGTGGTCGGAATGTATATAAAGCAATTAACTTAACGTCAATTGAAATAATCAGTTTCCTGATTAGGAGAAAGTAAAGTCAGCCTTCAAAAGGAAGTGTCGTCTTGCTCAACATGCTAGCCACGAATGACTAACTAGACGACAAGGTGTACTATAGCGTTTTCGAGGGCTTAAATTTTGAAGTAGATCAATTTTAATGTGATTTTACGACTTCCTGCCGACGTTAGCCCTAAAAACGAAACAGCATATGTAACGAAGCACAACGTATAGAAGACAGCTATACGCAGAGCAATTATGGAGGCTCGTGTGTCAATAATAAAAATGTTTGGAAAGAAAACAGCCAAGCGTCCGGTCAACTCTGATATGGACAAACAAAGAAAATACGAAGCACTCGTGCGCGCCTATCATCGTGACCTCTTTCGCTATGCCTATTGGCTATGCAAAGACAAAAGCATTGCCGAAGATTTAGTTCAAGAAACTTGCCTTCGTGCATGGAAGTCACTCGATAGCCTACAAGATGAAAAAGCCGCAAAGTCATGGCTGATTACTATCTTGCGCCGCGAGAATGCTCGACGTTTTGAACGCAAACAATTTGATCTGGTTGATATCGACGATCATGGTAACGATGCTAGCATCAGTGATGACCCACATCATCAACACCAATGGTTGCAAGCGCAGATCATGAAACTTGAAATCGAATACCGTGAACCCCTCTTCTTACAAGTGATTGGTGGTTTTAGTGGTGATGAGATCGCCGATATTCTCGATCTTAACAAAAATACGGTGATGACACGTTTATTCAGAGCTCGAAATCAGTTGAAAGAGATGCTGGATACAGAAGAGGCAGAGAGGGGGCAACATAATGGATGATTTGGAATTTCGTCGTCGTGTATTGTCGGAACCTAAGCAACGTACACAAGACATTATTGATGCAGCAGCGAATAGTGAAGCCAATAGTAATTTCTTAGACGATGTACTATCACTTGATAAGCAAATCCATTCAGCATTGAATGTGGATGTGCCAGACGATCTGGCAGATCGTATCCTATTCAATCAGACCTCAAGCGAAGAGAGCAAAGTAGTAAGGCCTACGTTTGCTCGACGAGCGATGGCAATGGCTGCTTCTGTGGCATTCGTTGCAGGTTTATTGGTTGGTCAAGTCAACTGGAGCAACGCGTTGGTATCTCCAGCTCAAGCAAGCTTGGCGGATACTGCAATGAAACATGTTGTTGATGAAAAGAGCTTCGTTAGTGCACTTGATGAAAATGTATCATCTCAACAAATCAACGCAAAAATGAACCCGTTTGCTTTTCAGTTTGATGAAGCCTTCCCTTACCACGTCTATTACCTGAACCACTGTGGTTTTGGCAAATCCAACGCAATGCACATGGTTTTCCAAGGCGAAAAAGGCAAAGTCACGCTGTTTTTAACTGGCATTCCGACTGACAAGTCTATCGACTTTGATGAAAAAGGCATGTCAGGCTCGGTAACACCGATCGATGGCAGCAGTTTGATCCTTGTAGGGGAAGATGGCGAGGATGTCTCTAAAATCGCCGAAAAGCTGACAAAAATGATCAAACCAATGAGCTAATTTGCTCTCAAAGCCCCGTAACAAAAGGCCCAGCAAGTATATCACTGATATTACTGGGCTTTATTTATCAATAAATCGCAAAACCATTCACCACACCAATACCTCTAGAGTTAAAACTCTAAAAAACAGCATTTCTCTCCATTTTCGTGCCAGATAGGCGTCATTTCCATAATTTTACCCTCAAAATTTCCAATGGTCGGATTTGTATATCGTATACTTCCGAATAGGATCAGCCAACATTGAGCAATTGCTCAAATTAATCGCCCTGTAGAGGCGGATATATAAAGGAATAAATGAATGACTACCAACAACACGCGTCTGTTTAAAAAGTCTCTTTTAGCAGTAACAATCACACTGGCATCTTCGCAAGCGATGGCAGCAGGTTTCCAACTTAACGCACAATCAGCAACCGGCATCGGCCGTGCTTTTGCTGGTGATGCAGTAATCGCAGATAACGCGTCAGTAATGGCACGTAACCCTGCAGCAATGGCACTATTTGATAAAACTGAGCTATCTCTTGGTTTTGAAAGCATCACTTCAATGATTGAAGTCAACGACGTTAACTACGTTGGTGGCAAAGTTCCGGTAAATAATACTGATGATGTAGGTGACACATCAATCGCGCCTAACATCCACTTAATCGTTCCAGTAAATGATAAATTTGCTTGGGGTATCAATGCCTACTCAAACTTCGGTACTAAAACAGAGTTTGACAACAACTACCCGGCAGCTGAATACGGTGGCTTAACGGATGTTAAGAGCGTCAACTTTGGTCTTGCAGGATCTTACCGACTAGACGACCAATGGAGCTTCGGTGCAGGTTTAGACCTTATTTATGGTCAAGGTACGATGAAACGTACCGCTGGCGCTGGTTTTGGCCCTGGAGATGCATCTAAGGGAATTCCACCGGCAGGCACTCCTTTATTAAACGTCGACAAAGCTGATGGTTGGGCTGTTGGCTTTAACGTTGGTACTGTTTATGAGCTAGATGAAAACAACCGTTTTGGTCTATCTTACCGTTACAGCCCTGAAATCACCGCTAAAGATGACAAGGGCCAAGAAATCACGCTACCACTACCAGACATCGCTGAATTCTCTGGTTTCCACAAAATTGAAGATACTAAGTTCGCAGTTCACTACTCTGTACAGTGGATCGGCTGGGGTGATTTCGACCAGATCGAATTCCAAAACCTATCTCAAGGTGCGATCAAAGGCGCTTACAATAAAGAATACAAATGGCAAGATGGCTGGCACTACGCAATTGGTGGTACTTACTACCTAAACGATACGTGGACACTACGTACTGGTTACATGTATGACACCAGTGCACAAGACGAACTGACATCTATTTCTGTTCCAGATTCTGACCGTCAGTGGTTCTCTGCTGGTTTCACTTACCACATTGACACTGCTTCAAACGTAGACTTCGGCTTTACATACTTGTTAGGTGACGATGTGAAGGTTTCAGAAACCTCTTCAGGTACACCACTAACAGCGACGACACATGCTGATGCAATCCTATTAGGTCTTCAGTACAGCCGCAGCTTCTAATATAAAGTTAGCTATAATCCCATAGGGTCGCATTGTGCGACCCTTTTTGTTTTTCTAAACCACTGACCAACCTAAATTTAGGCTTACAACTGTAGCCTGCAGAGCAAATATACAGCTACAGGTGTACGCTCAAACTTCGCAACACAGCCGAAACATTTAGATGATTTCTCTAATAATTAAACACATTTGCTCATTTAATCCCTAAAACACTGTTTTATTCGAATTTCATTTTTAAAGTAATAACTCTAAAAGTAGAATCACGCCACTAAATACTTATGATTCAGTGAACATAATAATGAAAATGAATAAAACTCTTCTATCTGCTGCAGTGGCAGTAGGATTACTTTCGACTTCTACCGTAACTAACGCGGCAGGTTTTCAACTAGCAGAATACTCAGCAACAGGCTTAGGTCGTGCTTACGCTGGTGAAGCAGCAATGGCTGACGGTGCAGACGCGCAATGGCGTAACCCTGCTATGCTGACTTACCTAGAAGGCACACAGGTTTCTGTGGGTGGTATCTACGTTGACCCAAATATTGATATTGAAGGGACTTCTACAACTCCTCGCGGAAAAACAACATCTAACTCTAGTGACTTCGCGCACAGTGCTTTTATTCCAAACTTTTATGTTTCTCATAAGTACAACGAAAAATTTGCGTTAGGCTTTGCTGCTGGTACTAACTACGGCATGGCTACGGACCTAGGTAAAGACTTCGGCGGTGCAAACCATGGTAACGAAGCAAGTGTGACTACTATGGAGCTGAACCTGAATGCTGCATACCAAGTGCTAGAGAGTGTTTCTATTGGTGGTGGCGTACGTTACATCATAGCTGAAGGTAGCTTTGGCGCAGTATCAACTAAAAACTCTCTTATTCCAGTGAAGTCTGGCACCTCTTTGAAATATATGGAAGGTGATGACAAGGCATGGGGCTGGCAAGTTGGTACCGCTTGGGATATTAATGAAGACAACCGCCTAGGCTTCACCTACAAATCAGAAGTAGATCTAACTCTAGAAGGTTACGCTAAAGGTTTTGGTTTCAACCCTAAAAACCCAGAAGCACACAAAAGTGGTTCAATGGATCTCGCTCTTCCGGCAACAGCTGAACTTGCTAGCTTCCACCAGCTGACAGACACTGTAGCGGTTCACGCAAGTATTAACTGGACGAACTGGAGCAGCTTTAAAGAGCTTGTTGCTGATTTCCCTGGTGAAAAAAGTGTAGAGATCAAGCAAGAGAACTGGGAAGACAACTACCGCTTTGCAATCGGTACTACTTACCAAATGACACCTAAACTAGCACTACGTTCTGGTATTGCCTACGATACTTCAGCGGTAAGCGAAGAGCACCGTACTGCGACGATCCCAGAAACAGACCGCACTTGGTTAAGTATTGGTGCGGGCTACCAATGGTCTGAACAGCTAACTCTGGATGCAGGCTTCACTTACATTCTAGCGAAAGACGCGAAAATGCATGAAAAAGATCCAAAAGCAGATTACTTTGGTGGTAGCTTCGAAGGCGAAGTGACAGGCAGCATCTGGTTAGTCGGTATCCAAGCTAACTACCGCTTCTAGACTAGTTACCTAATTATCTACTTACCTTCTTACCTTCTTACCTTCTTACCGAAAGGTAGAAAAGTAGAAAAGTAGAAAAGTAGAAAAGTAGAAAACATTAAAAAGGCTCGATGTTGAATTAACATCGAGCCTTTCTCTTATCTGCTTATCTAAGCTTTGTATTTAGTAATCTTCGAGATACTCATCAATGAAATCTTCCTCCTCAAGATCAACCTCTTCTGGCTCGATCTCAGCTTTAAAATCTTGACGTTGGATGTAAATATCACGAGTCAAAGCATATGGATCTGGAGAGTCATCTAATAAGGCTTCTTGCGAGGCCAACTGAGCACGTGTTTCCATACCTTCAAAGGCCCACTTCCCTAACTTTGCCCAAAAGGTAAACAGAGACAAAGGTACATATAAGCTATCCACTTGCTCTGTTACTTGTCGGGTCGTCACTGGGCCATATCCCGGCAGCATAAAATACGGTCCATTCCCTACCCCATAATGACCAATCGCATCAGAAAACGACTTTTCGTCATATTTGGTGATCCCCGCTTCGCTAGCAATATCAATCAGACCAAGAAGACCAAAGGTAGAGTTAATCCAAAAACGATTGAAATGATCAAGCGCTTTCCCACCATTACCCATAATGAGATTGTTGAGCATACTTGATGGCTCATCTAAGTTGGCTAAAAAATTGGAAATACCAGAGCGAATTGGTACAGGGGTATAGTCAACATAGGCAAGAGAAACAGGTCGAACCAAATAAGGGTCGAGATACTCGTAGTTGATATCCCACATCGCTCGGTTGAAACCTTCAAAAGGGTCGTTCGGATGGGACTCTTCGACATATTCAGAGGTTTCGAGGTTATCACCGCCATTGCTTTCATCTGGTACGCTCGAACAACCTACCGTTAAGCTTGCGATGAAGAGTAAACTCGAAAGTCTTAAAACACTGATAGACATATCACCTTTTCCATAAGGAATAATAAAAAAGGCCAGCAATCGCTGGCCTCAATTGGTTGCGTAAGACTATACCGTTTTTTAATAAATCGGAATAGCTAACACCTATGCAAAGTAATGATTAATATTGCTTATTGATATCAATGGTAACTGGGGCACCCAGTTCAACCACTTCACTTTCACCGTACCAATCACCGTCTCGAGTTGAAACGTTACCATCTGTATCAAGCCTAGCTCTAACCATTAGAGTTTCAAGGCTGGACAACTTCTGCCCTTCCAACATGCTGTTGCCATCATCAAGAACGACAGTACGAGGGAAAGTTCCTAGCGGATAACGAGCCGCAGCAATCGGCATTGGTGAGCCGTCAGCTCTGTGCACTGATACAACTAACACTGAACTAGGGGCAGCATTCACATCACCAGATAACTCAAGCGTTACAGCAACAGTTTTACCTTGGTCAACGCCCATAGCATTGCCCATTTTCTTCTGTGCACTTTCAATACTGCGCGACAACATTTCATAGCGACTGTCTTGTGGACCAATCATCTGTTGCATGATGCTCCAGTACTTAACAGCACCTGGGTAGTCTTGACGCTCAAACGCATCAAACGCTAGCAACGAGAACACACGAAGATCAACATAGTCGTTTTGAATCAAACGGCTCAAAATTAAACGAGCTTGGTTTTGATCCGCATCATCAGGTGAAAGCATCAATGCTTGTGCATAACCTAGCTGAACATCTTCATTCTTTGGCTCAAGCTTGTAAGCTCTTTGCATCGAATCTTTCGCAGTTTCCGCGTCGCGGTTAGCCAATGCAATACGACCTAATAGTAACCAACCTGTCGAATCTTTTGGTTGATAGTGCAGACGAGTACGAAGTGCCAGAGTCAAATCTTCTAGTTCATCATCCGTTAATGCACCACCTTCCGATGACATTAGCTTTTTAGACAACTCAGGAAGGTTTGAACTCACTTCTTGCCAGTGTTGGACTTTATCCAGAGCACCAAACTGAAAGTACATACCATATGTAACAACCACGACTAGGACAATAGATGGTACTACGACGCCCAATGTTGAGATTTGGGTCTTCTTCATCTCTTTCTGCGCAGGTACATCATCAAGTAGAGACTGTTTCAAATCAGCGATCAGCTCTTGTTGGTTATCAACAAGGCCTTCTTCTGCTTCTACTTCGAGCTCAACGAGACGATCTTTATAGAATGCTTTGTTCAACTCGTCGCGAAGCATTTCATCATTGTTCGCCTTCTTATTTATGAAGGGCAGAACAATTAAGAAAATAGCTGCTAGCGAAAGGATAATGGTAGAAATCCAAAATAGAGTCATTACTTCTTATCTCCGTCGTTCTCTTCATCGAGTAACGCTTTTAAACGAGCTTCTTTGTCTGCATCCCAGTCTTTATCTGACTCTACTGCTTTCGACTTTGACTTTCGGCTTCGTAAAATGATCAAACCGAAACCAAACACGACTACCGCAAACGGACCAACCCAAAGGATTGATGTGGCTAATGTGAGTGGTGGGTTGTAAGTAACAAAGTTACCGTAGCGAGCAATCATATAATCAATGATGTCTTGCTTCGACTTGCCATCTTTTGTCATTTCATACACTTTTTGGCGTAAATCAACCGCAAGCTCTGCGTTCGAATCACCAATGGTGTTGTTCTGACATTTAGGGCAACGCAGCGTGTTGCTTAGCTCTTTGAACTGCTGCTCTTGATCAACGGTATCAAATTCATGAAATTCGATAGGCGCAGCAGAAACAGTCGCCGAAATAGCAAATGTAGCGAATAGAGCAATCAGTGTCTTCTTAATCATTTCGCTTCCTCCAACAACTCTTGGTACATCGGCTCAAGCGTCGATGCCCAGTTAGTTGGGTTCACGTCACCAACATGGCGATAACGAACTACGCCGTTAGCATCAATGAGGAAAGTCTCTGGAGCGCCATACACACCAAGGTCAAGACCTAGCATGCCGTTACCATCGAACAGGCTGATCAAGTATGGATTGCCCAGCTCTTTTAACCAACCTACCGCTTTATTGCGATCATCTTTGTAGTTAAGGCCAATAATCTTAACACCTTGACCCGCTAACTTATTCAAGTAAGAGTGCTCTGCATAACAAGTAGGACACCAAGTCGCCCACACATTTAGAAGCAGTGGCTCACCTTTAAAGATAGCTTGATCATGGAACTTACCCGGTTGCTCTAAGTCTTCTAAACCGAACTCAGGTACTGCCTTACCAATCAATACCGATTCAAGTTTAGTCGGGTCATCACCCGACTGGTTACGCATCAATTGAGTCGCAAAGATTCCAGCTAGAACCATGAACGCAATCAATGGAATGAATAAAATCTTCTTGTTCATTCGAATTAAGCCTCCTGCTCTTTAGTAGACTTTTTCGGTGGCTTACGGAAGCGGTAACGACGGTCACTGATAGCAATAACACCACCAATCGACATAATCAGAGAACCAGCCCAGATCCAACGTACAAATGGTTTGTAGTAGATACGCACAGCCCAAGATTTATTGTCGTCTAAACGCTCACCCATTGCGATATAAAGGTCGCGCGTTACGCCACGATCAATCGCCGCTTCTGTCATCATCGACTTAGCGGTTGTGTAGAAACGTTTTTCAGCGTGAAGCGTGTTGATGTATTTGCCTTCTTTGGTAATTTCAAAGTCAGCAATGTAACCATCGTAGTTAGGGCCATCTTTGTCACGAACTCCTGTAAACAGGAAGCTGTACTCTTCAAGTTGGTAGCTTTCACCTGGTGCTAAGCGTACGTCACGTTCGATGCTGTAGTTTTGCACCATCGCAATACCAATCACTGTCACGGCCAAACCAATGTGACCACACATCATCGCCCAGTGGCTACGAGGTAGCTTAGTCAGGCCTTTCAGGAATGTATGACGGTGTGTCGCACGTTCATGAAGCTCAAAGCCATGCATGAAGATAATCCAGAATGCCATTACCCAACCGGCAAAAGCGGTACCGCTGAAACGGTCAGCCAAAATCGTAACCATTAGCGCACTTAAGCCCAGTGAGAATGTACCTGAGATCAGCATAGGTTTAACGAGCTTAGATAGGTTGTCACGTTTCCAACGGATCAGTGGACCGATACCTAATAGGAACGAGAACGGGATCATTAACCAGAAGAACAACATATCAAAGAATGGTGCACCGATAGATACCGAGCCCAAGCCTAACTGTTTATGAACTAATGGCAGCAAGGTACCGACTAACACAACCACAAGTGCAGCAATCAATAGGATGTTGTTGCCGAGTAGCGCGTTTTCACGAGAAACCAAATCGAAGTTACCACGTACACGAACCGATGCGCCTTTAACAGCAAACAACAACAGTGAACCACCGATAACGAACACTAAGAAACCTAGAATAAACATACCACGGGCAGGATCCGACGCGAATGCGTGAACCGATACCAATATGCCCGAACGAACTAAGAATGTACCTAGTAAGCTTAGTGAGAATGCAGAGATAGCCAGCAAGACTGTCCAAGCTTTAAATGTGCCACGCTTTTCGGTTACCGCTAGTGAGTGCATTAGAGCAGTACCAGCTAACCAAGGCATGAATGAAGCGTTTTCTACTGGATCCCAGAACCACCAGCCACCCCAGCCAAGTTCGTAGTAAGCCCACCATGAACCTAGAGCGATACCTACTGTTAGGAATAACCAAGCAGCGATTGTCCAAGGACGAGACCAACGAGCCCATGCCGTATCTAAACGACCGCTCATTAGGGAAGCGATTGCAAAAGAGAACGCTACCGAGAAACCGACATAACCCATGTAAAGCATTGGCGGGTGAATAATCAAACCCGGATCTTGCAGTAGTGGGTTCAAGTCACGGCCATCAACGGGGAAGAAAGGCAGTGTACGTAGGAACGGGTTAGACGTTACGATAATGAACAGCAAGAAGCCGACAGTAATCAAACCCATAATCGCCAGTACGCGAGCCACAGACTCTTGAGGCATACCACGACTAAACGTAGCAACTGCTACCGTCCAACCCGCTTGGATTAGAACCCAAAGCAGTAGTGAGCCTTCATGAGCCCCCCAAACCGCGGTAATTCGGTAGTACCAAGGCAGTTGGCTATTCGAGTTACTTGCTACGTATTGAATCGTAAAATCATTAGTGTAGAACGCGTAACACAAGATAAAGAACGAAATCGCAAGGAATCCGAACATACCCCACGACAGCGGTCGTGCACTGTTCATCAATAATGTGTTATTTCGAGCGGCTCCATACAGTGGGAGCACGCTTAGCAGCAGTGCAAGTCCCAAAGACAGGATCATCGCAAAATGGCCGATCTCGGCTATCATTGAGCATTTCCTTCTTTTTGTTCAGTCGTGTATTGCAAAGGCTCATGAGTTTTCTTCATTGCTTCAGCAACTTCAGAAGGCATATATTCTTCATCGTGCTTTGCCAACACCTCAAACGCTTCAATTGTCGTTGCATCCTTAAGGACACCTTGAGCAACAATACCTTGGCCTTCACGGAAAAGATCAGGAAGGATACCATCGTATAAAATCGTTACTTTAGGGCCTACATCAGCCAAATCGAAGCTTACACGCAATGATTCATTGTCACGGCTTACAGAGCCGACTACAACCATGCCACCAATACGTAAGCGTTGACCCACTTCAGGTTTTTTACCATCTTTGCCGTTGACGAGCTCAGTTGGCGTGTAGAACAGATCCATGTTCTGGTTAAGTGCATAAACCATCAATCCAACAGTTGCACTGATACCAAAAAAGATCGCTAAGATAATGCCTAGCCTCTTTTTGCGTCTTGGGTTCATAGAGTGTTCTCCATATTTTTTGCTGCATCAATACGAGCTTGACGGTCAATCTTAGCTTGTACTTCATTTAATAATTGCTTACCACGACGAACGCTTACGACCAGTAAAATGATCATCGCGAGGAATGTGATTCCAAATGCACTCCATACATATGAGGCGTAGCCACCCATGGCAAAGAAATCACTCAGAGATTCAAAATACATAATTACCTACCCTACTACGCTTTATTAGCCGCTAGCTTGCGAACCCATGGACGGTGACTCTCTTTACTGATGATTTCGTTTCTAAAACGAACCATAGTCACAGCACCAAAGAAAAAGGCAAAACCGAAGATGTTAAGAAGAAGCGGCCATAGCATGTCACTTGAAATAGAAGGCTTATCAAACTTAGTAATTGTTGCGCCTTGGTGGAGTGTGTTCCACCACTCTACTGAAAAGTGAATGATAGGTAGGTTGATGACACCAACGATGGCCAAAATACCGGCTGCTTTTGCTGCGGTTTTTTGGTCGTCAAACGCATGGTGCAGTGCAATAACACCTAAATATAGGAATAGAAGAATCAGCTCTGAGGTTAAACGTGCATCCCAAACCCACCAAGCACCCCACATTGGTTTACCCCAAACAGCGCCAGTTAGTAACGCAATAAAGGTAAATACAGCACCGATAGGCGCCATAGCCAACGCAGCCATGTCTGACAGCCTTACCTGCCATACCAAACCGATAAAGGCGGCAATTGCCATCGACATGTATACACCCATAGACCAAATTGCAGACGGAACATGGATATAGATAATTCGGAAGCTATCGCCTTGCTGGTAATCAGAAGGGGCAAATGCAAGCCCCCATACAGTACCGGCGGATAGACACAATAGCGCTAGGATCGAAAACCATGGCAGAAGTTTACCAGCAAGCTGATAAGAGGTTTCTGCTTTGGCGTAGGGATGGAGCCATTTCCACATGTTGTAATCTCACTCTTACTTCATATTGCTTACAGCTATCACAGCTATAATTATTATAATTTATTTGGCTTACAGCTTCTTTCAGTGACTCTAGGAGTTTGAAGGCTTTAAATAGTTCACTTTGAACATGCAAAGTGCTAGTGAGTGCCTAGTTAATCTTAACCAGGTAATTAACTAGTTAACACTCACTCTCAGTGCTGCACTGATGGCAAATGGGGTGAGCGTCATCGCGCCCATTAACATTGCCCCTAACACCGCTAATTGTCCGTTATACGCAACGCCTAACGCTGCGGCATCAATCGCTGATGTAGCAAATATAAGAATTGGGATATACAACGGCAAAATAAGCAGACTTAACAGCACACCACCTTTTTGTAACCCAACCGTTAAAGCCACACCAATCGCACCAATAAAGCTTAATGCAGGCGTACCGACCGATAACGTTAAGACTACCGATAACCAAGTATCGAAATCCAAGGACAGCAGTACCGCCAACAACGGACTGATCAATATTAATGGTAACCCTGTCAATAACCAGTGCGCTATGACCTTGGACAAGACTACCAACTGCAACGGGATGGGCATCAACATCATCTGCTCAAGCGCGCCATCTTGAAAATCATCACGAAACAAACGCTCTAAAGAGAGCAATGCAGAAAGCAAAGCCGCTACCCAAACAATACCTGCAGCAATACGTGCAAGTAGGTTTGGCTCAGGGCCGATACTCAATGGGAAAAGGGTGATGACAATAATAAAAAACCACAGAGGGTTAAAGATATCGGCTTGGCGACGAAATGCGATCAATAGCTCACGTCGGATGATCGTTGTCATTGAAGAGATCATATTACTCACCCAACTTTATTTTTCTTAGTTTCGGGCTATCAGCAAACATATCTTGGTGTGTGGTTAATAACACAATGCCACCGTTATCTGCATGCTGAGAAAAAAGAGACTCCAAAACCTTAACACCCTGCTTGTCTATTGCAGTCAGCGGTTCGTCTAGAATCCATAACATTTGCTTACTCAACCAAAGACGAGCCAATGCCACACGGCGCTGTTGCCCCGCTGAAAGTTGCCCTGCTGGTACGTCTTCTCTACCAGCAAGCCCCACTTGAGCCAATGCATTGTAAAGTTCTTCCTTACTCGTTCCACTGCTGTGAATCGATTGATAGAAGCTCAGATTTTCATAGGCACTGAGCTCGCGTTTCACGCCAGTTTGGTGACCAAGAAAAAGCAAATTTTGGTGATACATATCTCGGTTCGACTCAATAGATTCGCCATCCCAAGAGATAGTGCCGTCATCGCGGTCGCCTAGCCCGGTGATAATCCTAAGGAGTGTCGTTTTCCCAGTACCGTTACGACCTTCAACTTGAACCAGTTCACCGGGTTTCAATTGAAAAGACAACGATTCAAACAGAACCCTGTCGTCACGAATAGCAGTTAAATTTGAGACTTCTAGCATAGGTAAATTTAGTCGAGTAATGAGGGGGCTATAGTAGCACACCAATAAGGTGACAAAACAGGACTAGGCGTTTTCGAAAGGACAAACTCCGTAAGAAACTGTTACCACCGCATCACAATTTACACATTTTCATCAACAAACAATATATTGCATTAGATACAAATACTTATAAACATCGTTCTATATAGGTATAACAGGCACAAAAAAAGAAGCCGAAGCTTCTTTTAAGAGGTGTACGTGATGAACATCAATTGCTCATTACGCAGTAAGCGCTAAATTTAACGACGTCGAGTCGGGTCTCTACGATCACGAGAGGATGCAGGTTGTTCATCATATGATGAAGGGTTACTTCTTAACGAAGGGATTTTTTCCTTACCTGCGAGCTTATTCTGCAGAGACATCATCAGCTCAGCTTCTGCCTTAGGTAATTCACACTCTTCGATCAGTTCGTTTATCCCAGCACCAAGCTGAACCATTTTAGTTGCACGTGTATACAAACGCCCATCGGTGTCCGCATGTTCCAACTCAACAATACGTTCATTCAAGTGTTTTATCAGATCTTGCTGTTCCGTCACTTTCTGACCAAGGCCAACCACAACAGAGCGAACTTCAAGTAATTGCTTACTCGATTTTTGAAGCTCTTTGTCCAAGTTACGAACTTGCAGGCGTGACGTATCGATCTGCTTTTGAATTGCACTTTTTACTTTGCTAATCAAAATCACGATGAATAACGTAAAAACCCCAACTCCGACTATCAGAGCAATAGGGTTTAAAGGAAGCGCTTCAAACATTACAGGTGAGCCATCTCATCCCATTCGTCTTCACTTAACAGCTTGTTCAGATCGACTAAGATAAGAAGCTTGCCATCACGGTTACTAACACCTTGGATGAACTTAGCACTTTCATCAGTACCAACACTTGGTGTCGTGTCGATCTCAGAAGAACGCAGGTAAACAACTTCAGCAACACTATCTACTAAAATGCCAATAACTTGACGCTCAGACTCAATAACGATAATGCGTGTGTTATCTGTGATTTCACCTTGCATCAAACCAAAACGAGAACGAGTGTCAATAACAGTAACAACGTTACCACGCAGGTTGATAATACCTAAAACGTAGTCTGGAGCACCCGGTACTGGAGCAATCTCGCTGTAACGCAATACTTCACGTACTTGCATTACATTGATGCCGTAAGTTTCTTCTTCTAGTTGAAATGTCACCCATTGAAGTACTTCATCATTTGTTTGATCTTTTCTTACTTCAACTTCACTCATATGAGACATAGATAATCCTCTTGCCGTCGTTACCGACCACTGTTGTTAACTTGATGCTTATATTGTACCAATCGTAGTACTAGCCCAATGCTTTTACGTCTAGCCCTGCATTTAGCATGGCGGTTAATGCTTCAACATGGATCAAAGCACACATTTTTTCTTTTACCATACCAGCGAGCCATGGCCGTTTCCCTGCCGTTTCTCGCCAGCGTACTTTATCTGTATTAAGCAGCTCGGTACCTTTAAGCTCTGTGCTCGCAAGCCCCCACAAGCTTTCGCCAAGCATGACTATATATTGATAATTTTCTTTATAATCATCACATAATAGCTTTTCAGGCATCACCCATTTGGCGGTATCAACCACGTCTAGCTTACTATCTCGATTAGTTTGCAACCCCAAATACCAAGCAGGTTTGCCAATAATATGACTTAACTCTTCAAGGCGATGAATACCCCCGAGCTCATCAAGTGGCACAGCAAACGTCACACCGTTCACATCAAAATACAGCACTTGAAAATCTTCAGTTCTAGCCGTCGTTTCCCATGATGTAAACTGACCGGCTCCACCAGCTTGAGTTTCAAGTTCGGTAAATGGCTCAATTTGAGGAGATTCAAGATCGGGTTCAGTAGCCTTAACTTCTACTTGCTCCGTCTCCAGCGATTCAGCTTGTAACTCTTCAATTTGCTGCGATTCAACAGGTGGATCTACAGCAATTGATAAATCAGGTTCTGGAAGATCCCAATCTTGAATTTCAGGATCTACAGACACTTGAACAGACTCTACTGCAGCGTCAAACATTTGCATGTCTGCCTGCTGAGCAATTTGCTGTGTGTTCCGATCCATCAACTCATCTAGATTCAGATCATCGACAACATTAGTCGCTTCTAAACGACTCAGAAGTTTCTGAACATCCTCAAGATTCGGCACTTCAAATTCTGCAGCGCGTATTTCGGCGTAGCTTGAATAATGACTAGTCGTTAATTGTGGCTCTGGCTCTTTAGTTTGTGATTCGCCGCTAGACTCGTCAACAAGAAAAGCATCAGATTCAAAGTTTTCATCGCCTAACAGCGCGGTAAAGTAATCATCGATTGCTTGTTCACTCGATAAACTTGGTTGCGTCAATGTCGATTCGTTATTCGCGCTCATTTATCGCTAACCTCTCGAGATAAATAAGCAGCTGTTTATAAGCAAATACACCACGGCTACCCGATGCGAAATGAGATGCTGGCAAACGTTTTAGACTGGCATCGCGAAACTTGGTATCAATCGGCACAGCAGAGGTCCAAACTTGGTTTGGATAGTCATCTTTAAGCTGAGTCAATGTTTGCAATGATGCTTTCGTTCGCTTGTCGTACATCGTCGGGACAATCGTCACCTTAAACGGTGTTTTGCGAGACTTCTGCATAATAGTTAGAGTGCGAATCATGCGCTCTAAACCTTTCATCGCCAAAAATTCAGTCTGTACCGGAATCAAGATACGATCACTGGCAGCCAACGCATTCACCATCATCACACCAAGAATAGGCGGACAATCGATAAGCACGTAGTCATAGTCATCTTTCAAAGCGGCTAAAGCACGCTTTAAGATCAACCCCATACCACTTCGATTTCCCATTACACGGTCTAATGTCGCCAATGACATGTGTGCGGGAATAATATCGATACCTTCAATTTCGGTCTGTATAGTCAACGCTCTCACAGCTTGCGTAGAAAACTCACGCAGCTGGAACAGATCAAACAGGCTCGATTCCACCGTATCTGAGTCGTAACCCAAATAGGTGGTTAGTGATGCATGTGGGTCAGTATCAACCAACAACACACGATGACCCTTTAAGGCAAGTAAGCCAGCTAGGGTCACTGTCGTCGTCGTTTTTCCAACGCCACCTTTTTGGTTTGCAACACTCCAAACAATCATGTCGATTTACCTAAGCTAACCCAACTTCGACCAAAATCCGTTCCGCAACGCGGTCTAGAGGTAGGTCTTCAGTAGAAATGCCAGCTTTTGCTACAGCTTGAGGCATACCATATACAACACAACTATCTTCGTCTTGCGCCCAAATGGTCGAACCCGCTGTTTTTAACATGCGAGAACCTTCTCGACCATCAGCACCCATACCGGTCAGTATCATAGACAACACTTTATCGCCGTAGATCTTAGCTGCAGAACCAAAAGTGACATCCACACAAGGCTTGTAGTTCATTCGGTCACCACCATCGATAATCTTCAGACGCGCCGAACCCGGGCGACCATCAATCATCATTTGCTTTCCGCCTGGAGCAAGATAAGCCACCCCAGGTTTCAACAGGTCTCCGTCTTGAGCTTCACGAACTTCAATCTTACACAAGGTATTCAAGCGGCTAGCAAAAGCAGCGGTGAACGTTGCTGGCATATGCTGCACTAACACAATCGGATGCGGGTAGCTGGCAGGGATGCGTGTCAAAATTTTCTGTAGTGCAACTGGCCCACCAGTAGAAGTACCAATTGCAGTTAATTGATACTTTTTACCCGAAGCTCTGAATTTCGCGGTTGAAGCAACCGCTGGTTTAGCAGCAGGGGCTGTTGCTGAAATAGATTGGCGCAATGGCGCTGATGTTGACGCCGTAGCTGTTGCGGTAGCTCTTGGCGCAACAGGAGTGCGTCGCATAAACGCACGCTTTGCAGCAATCTGAATCACGCGCTGCTGAAGCAATGCGACAGCATCGTCACGGTTACGAGCGATGTCTTCAAATTTCTTAGGTAAGAAATCTAGAGCACCAGCATCTAACGCATCTAACGTTGCTCTTGCACCATCATGCGTTAGCGATGAAAACATCAAAATAGGCGTCGGAGACGCAGCCATAATTTCACGAACGGCAGTAATACCGTCCATGACTGGCATCTCGATGTCCATGGTAATTACGTCAGGTCTTAGCTTTTTCGCTTTCTCAACCGCTTCTTTACCGTTTACTGCTACATCGATGACTTCTAGGCGAGCCTCCGAGTTGATGATCTCGCTTACTCTACGACGGAAGAAGCTCGAATCATCAACGACTAATACTTTAATCGCCATATTTATCCTTAAGTTAAATTCTTGATGCAGCTGCGTACTGCTTCAACAAGTCCGGCACATCTAAAATCAATGCTATGTGACCGTCACTTGTAATTGTCGCACCTGCCATTCCTGGCGTGCCTTGAAGAAGCTTATCAAGTGGCTTAATAACCACTTCTTCTTGCCCGATAAGCGCATCGACAACAAAACCAACACGTTGACTACCAAGTTGCACAATAACAACATGACCATGACCTTGACGTCCTTCAACAAGACCTTCTTTAGGTGTAAGCCAATTTTGTAAGTAGAACAGTGGAATAGACTTATCGCGAACGATGATCGTTAGCTGGCCATCAACCACGTTTGTGCGGCTTAGGTCTAGGTGGAAGATTTCATTTACAGAAGCCAGTGGCAATGCGAACGGGTGACCCGCAACACCGACCATTAAGGTTGGTAGAATCGCAAGTGTCAACGGAACCTTAATGGTTATTTTGGTGCCTTGGCCCATCTCTGAATCGATATCAATAGAACCATTCAGTGTGTTGATCGCTGTTTTCACAACGTCCATACCTACACCACGGCCAGAGATATCTGAGATCTTTTCTTTACTTGAAAAGCCAGGAGCAAAGATTAGATTGAAACACTCTTTATTTGTTAGGCGAGACGCTGCATCATCATCCATCAGACCGCGCTTAACCGCGATAGCACGAAGCTTATCAGGGTCCATACCGCCGCCATCATCAACGATAGCCAGTTCAATGTGGTCGCCTTCTTGAGAGGCAGACAGAATCACTTTACCGGTTTTAGATTTACCCGCAGCAACACGGTCGTCCGGCATTTCAATACCATGATCGACAGAGTTTCTCACCAAGTGAATCAGGGGATCAGCAAGTGCTTCTACTAAGTTTTTATCAAGATCCGTTTCTTCGCCACGCATTTCAAGAACGATGTCTTTCTTCAAGGTACGAGCAAGGTCACGGACAACGCGAGGGAAGCGACCAAATACTTTCTTGATCGGCTGCATACGCGTCTTCATTACTGCACCTTGTAGGTCAGCAGTAACAACGTCTAAGTTAGAGACAGCTTTCGACATTTCTTCGTCGTTGCTGTTTAAACCTAAGCTAACGAGGCGGTTACGAACCAATACTAGCTCACCCACCATGTTCATGATGGTATCCAGTGTTGATGTATCAACACGAACTGTGGCTTCAGCTTGCTGCTTCTTCGCAGGCGCTTTAACTTCAGCTTTTGCTGGTACGCTAGGCTTAGGCTCTGCTTTTACAGCAACAGGAGCAGGCTGTGGTTTAGGAGCGACTTTCGGCGCAACAGGCTCAGGCTTCGCTTGTACAGGCTTAGTCGCAGCATCCAACTCTTCAATTGAAGGGCCGTTACCTGAACCGTGTAACTGGTCAAGTAAACTCTCAAACTCAGCATCAGTCATTAGGTCATCGCCTTCAGACTTTACTGGTGCTTTGGCTACCGGAGCGACTGGAGGAGGTGGTGCCGTTGAGCTTGCAGCTGTCGGGCTTTGACCTGCACCATGCAACTCATCTAACAACTTTTCAAATTCGTCGTCAGTAATGTCACCACTCGCAGCAACTGGCTGAGGTGCCACAGGTGCTGGCGCTGGTGTGTCTAGAGATGATGTCGTTGGTGAACCACCCTTACCGTGAAGTTCATCCAGTAAACGCTCAAATTCATCTTCAGAAATATCATCCACGGAAGATGCACTGATGTTTGTACTTTCAGCAGTAGGTTCCGGAGCAATAACAGGCTCAGGAGCTGCAACGATAGGCTCAGAGATAACCGGTGCTGGAGCTTCTACTGCCACAACTTCATCTTCAGACTCTGGCTTACAGAGGCGATGAAGTTCATCCAGTAAAGATTGGTCTGCTGGTACTAAAGCTTCCTCATCTTGCACGGCTTTAAACTGTACATTGACTGTATCTAAAGCCTGTAGCATCGTATCCATCAGTCCTGATGTTACACTGCGTTGGCCATTTCTTAGAATGTCGAACACATTCTCAGCACCATGACAAGTATCCACCAGCTCGGTCAATGCTAGGAAACCAGCACCACCTTTTACTGTATGGAAACCACGGAAAATAGCGTTTAGTAGTTCTTTGTCGTCAGGGTTATTCTCTAGCTCTACCAGTTGTTCTGATAGAAGTTCGAGGATCTCTCCTGCTTCGACTAAAAAGTCCTGAAGAATATCTTCGTCTAAATCGTAGCTCATACGTTACCTTTAAAATCCAAGACTGGATAACAAATCGTCGACTTCATCTTGAGATGCAACAGCATCCTCACGAGCTTCTGGGTTCATGATCGGACCCTCTGGAGCAATAGATGACTTCTTATCTGTCTCTGGTGTTGGTTCTATTTGATTCGCACCGAATACGGTGAGAATCTCTACCAGACGTCCTTCAACCTCATTCACCAAGGTAATAACTTTGCTAATAATCTGCCCAGTTAAATCTTGGAAATCCTGAGCCATCAAGATTTCAGTCAGTTGTCCACGTAGTTCAGTACTATCGCCTTCTACTTGGACAAGTAATCCATCAATGCGGTGGCATAAAGCTTTGAATGTTACTAGCTCAATGCGGCCATGCATCAGTTCATTCCATTGAGGCCTTACTTGAAGTAAACACTCGTGTAAATTAGTTGCAATTGGCATACAGCGATCGACAGCGTCCATCGTTTTGTTCGCCGCAACTTCCGTTTTATCAATGACATATTGAAGGCGATCCCTGGCGTCAGGGATTTCATCCTTTGCGATAACGTTAATACGCTCGTCAAAGTTGAATTGTGTCAAAGAATCATGGAGGTCACGAGTCAGACTGCCTATTTCTTGAAGCATTGGGTTATCTTGAAGATTAAAATTATCTTCATAAATGCTTCTAACAAGAGAATCAGCACCTTGCTGCTCGTCGTTTTCAAGCAGCTCTACTAATTTTTTTGCTTGTTCTAATGAAATCATCCTGAGTCCGGCCTTACTCCGCATAGTTTGTGACGCTTCAGCTTTAGAGGTAAACGGGAAACAAAAAAGTTAATGTCTCTCTATGAAGCGCCTGAAACAGGTTCTTATGAGTGCTTATAAACGCTCAAAAATCTTGTCGAGTTTCTCTTTTAGAGTTGCGGCAGTGAACGGCTTCACAATGTAACCATTAACACCCGCTTGCGCTGCTTCGATGATCTGCTCACGCTTAGCTTCTGCTGTGATCATAAGCACTGGAAGGTGCTTAAGTTCAGCGTCTGCACGGACGTGTTTTAGAAGATCAATACCTTGCATACCCGGCATGTTCCAGTCAGTTACCACGAAATCAAATTCGCCTTTTTTCAGCATAGGTAACGCGGTCAAGCCATCGTCTGCTTCTTGAGTGTTGTTGAAACCTAAATCGCGAAGTAGGTTTTTAACAATTCGGCGCATCGTTGAAAAATCATCAACAATGAGAATTTTCATGTTTTTGTTCAAATTAGCCTCCACTGAATAAAATCAGTGTTGTTAGTCGTTCTGTGTCCAAGCACTTAACTTAGTGCGTAAACGCTGCATAGATTGGCTTAGTATTTGGCTGACACGAGATTCGCTGACACCTAATACTTCCCCAATCTCTTTTAAATTGAGTTCTTCGTCGTAATAAAGCGAAAGCACGAGGCCTTCTCTTTCCGGAAGTTGTTTTATCGAGTCGATCAAAGCTTGGCGGAATGATTCATCTGCAACCCCTTGAAAAGGCGTATTATCTTGAGAATCTTCATTCGGAGATATTACATCATCAGAGACACCTAAGTCTTCTATCCCTACCAATTTTGAGCAATTAATATCAGTTAAAGCACTGTGATACTGGTCTAAACTCAGCCCCATGTGCTTTGCCACCTCAGCATCACTGGGATCGCGATTGAGAGTGCCCTCTAATTCCGCGATTGCACTACTGATTTCTCGATTGTTTTTATGAACCGATCTCGGGACCCAATCCCCGCGGCGAATGTCATCCAACATTGCCCCACGAATTCGAATACCTGCGTACGTCTCAAAGCTTGCGCCTTTGGTACCATCATAGTTCTGTTGCGCTTCAATCAGGCCAATCATGCCGGCTTGAATCAAGTCATCAACTAATACATTAGGCGGTAATCGCCCCAACAAATGATGAGCGATACGCTTAACCAACACAGAGTACTTCTCAAAAAAAGCCTGCTGGCTATTGTGATTAGCATGTTGATCGTAAGTAAGCGCTTTATTCACCAAATGGTTCCTCTATAAATTCAGTACGGTTCAGCAGCCTTTCAACAAAAAACTCCAAGTGTCCGCTTGGTGTTTTTGGTATTGGCCAGGTCAATGCCTTATTAGCCAAAGAGCTGATTGCCAATGCAGCTGGAGAGCGAGGAAACGCATCGACTACGATTTTCTGTCTCTTAACTGATTGACGTACTTTATCATCTAAAGGAATACATGCTACGAGTTCGAGGCTCACATTCAAGAAGCGCTCTGTGACCAAAGTCAACTTTGCAAATAATTCTCGGCCTTCGCGGTAGCTTCTGACCATATTTGCAACAATTTTGAATCGCTGAACTTGGTGCTCTCGACTCAACAGCTTAATCAATGCATATGCATCAGTAATCGACGTTGGTTCATCACAAACCACCACAACCACATCCTGCGCAGCTCTTGAGAAGCTGATGACCATATCGGATATACCCGCTGCGGTATCAACCAATAAGATATCCATCTCGTCTTCAAGCGAACCAAAAGCACGAATCAACCCGGCGTGTTGAGCGTGTGAAAGTTCAGTCATGCTTTGTGTGCCTGATGTCGCTGGAATAATTTTAATTCCGTGCGGCCCTTCGACAATCGCATCCTTAAGTTCACACTCGCCAGCCAACACATGCCCAAGATTTCGTTTAGAACGAATGCCGAGCATGATGTCTACGTTAGCTAATCCTAAATCGGCATCCAGCACCATGACTTTCTTGCCTTGGCGAGCCATACAAATAGCCATACCTAACGTTACATTCGATTTACCCACGCCTCCCTTGCCACCCGTTACAGCGATAACTTTTGTGAGTGAAGGCTGGGTTAAGCGACGGAGGCCGCTAGCTTGATCGTGTATCATATTCTCATTCATATTTATCCGCCGCCTAGAGCCCTTCAGAATCGCTATTCCAGTAATGAGGTTCATTCTCTGTCGATTTTTCTAATAACTCATTGGCCTTAGCAATCATGTACTTTGGCTGAGCAATAACGATATCTTCAGGAACTCGTTGACCATTTGCTATATAAGCAACTGGCAATGCATTTTGTATTACCACACTGATGAACTCACCCAAACTAAGCGATTCGTCCAGCTTCGTCAGGATACATCCCGACAGCGGGATTCTTCTAAAGTGTTCAATGGTTTCTTGTAGTACTTTGCGTTGCGCGGTTGCGGGTAACACAAGGTAACTATTGATAACGGAACCACTCTCTTGCATCAATGTGTCTAACTGCTCAGATAGGCGAACATCTCGCTGCCCCATACCTGCAGTATCGACTAGAATCAGGCGACGATTACGTAACTGATATATTACATCGGCCAATTCACTAGAATCTTTAGCAACTCTTACAGGACAACCCATAATTCGACCATAAATCGATAACTGCTCATGTGCACCTATGCGATATGTATCTGTTGTCACAAGAGCAACGTTGTCTGCACCGTACTCCATTGCTGCACGGGCTGCGAGCTTAGCAACGGTTGTTGTTTTACCTACGCCAGTCGGGCCAAGTAAGGCTACAATACCGCCGCGTTTTAAAATATCTTTTTGTGTTACTGAGATTTGATCAGCGACCAGAGCAAGCAAGGCTTTCCATGCTCGTGCTGGTTTTGTGTCTTCTGGAATGTAACAGGCCATTTGATCGGCGAGTTCTGCCGAAACACCCATACGTTCTAGGCGCTTGATAAGCATCGCTCGCAAAGGTTCGCGACGTTCGACTTCTTGCCACATGAGCCCAGAGACTTGATGCTCTAACAAACGACGAATTGAAGTCATCTCGTCGCGCATCGTTTCCATTTCAGTATCTGAACCTTTGGATTGAGTGTTCTCTCGACCACGATCATAACGGGTAGGATCTAAGCGAGGTGCTGGACGCTCTACTCTGCGATCTTCGGCAATCAATTTAGATAAACCCGTTTCACGAGCAAAGGCCGAGTCAAGGCTGCCGCTAGAATGCTGGCTACTCTGAGGTTGATGACCGTTACTTGACTGGCGATTGAGCAATGCTGATAACGAGTCTTCGTTTTCAGCGCGATGTTGTTGCTCATCGTCGGCGCCATGACTGTATTGCTTTAGCATATTCGCAAAGCGCTTGGTCATTGAGCGTCCACCTTCTGCATTCGGCTGGATGCTAACCTTGTCATCATCTAATTGACGACGCCCAGTTGGCAATTTGGGCTCAGACATTTGAGTGTACTGGCTTTGCGTAGGCTGCTGAGGTTTATTGAGTCTGGGACTTGCTGTCGACGGGCTGGAATCGCCATCAATAGCGGCAACAATTTCCACACCACCTGCGACCTTTTTGTTAGACATGATCACCGCTTCTGAGCCAAGTTCTTCTTTAACTTGGAGCAGGGCTGTTCGCATATCTTTTGCAAAAAATCGTTTAATTTTCAATTCGATCGTCCGTTCTAATTAGGCGGCTTAATTACCAACAGCTTGTACTATACGTATCTGCTTTTCGTCTGGTATCTCTTGGTAAGATAATACTCTCAAGCTTGGGATCGTGTTTTTCACGAACTTAGCCAGAGTCGAACGTAAAACACCAGAGGTCAATAATACCGCTGGCTCACCTTTCAGTTCTTGCTCTTGTGTCGCGTTACTGAGTGAGATCTGTAAACGTTCGGCTAAACCAGGTTCAATACCAGCAGATTCTCCGCCGGATGCCTGCATGGTTTGATGCAAGATTTGTTCCAACTCAGGAATCAAGGTTATAACTGGTAATTCTGGCTCTATACCATTGATTTCTTGAACAATTAGTCGTTTTAGTGAGATACGAACAGCTGCAGTTAATATGTCAGGTTCTTGACTCTTAGAAGAGTACTCCGACAAAGTTTGGACAATGGTTCGAATATCACGAATTGGAATCGCTTCATTCAGTAGGTTTTGTAGAACTTTCACAACCACACCAAGCTGTAATTGATCCGGTACAAAACCTTCCACCAGCTTAGGTGTTGATCGGCTAAGCATCTCAAGTAAGTTTTGAACTTCTTCGTGGCCAATCAACTGTGAAGCGTTATTCGTTAACTGCTGGCTAAGGTGTGTGGCAAGTACGGTTGAAGAGTCTACAACCGTATAACCTAAGGCTTGTGCGTGTTCACGCTGCTCTTCACGAATCCAGACGGCTTCAAGGCCAAAGGCAGGGTCAATCGTCGGCTCTCCATCTATCATCCCATAGACTTGGCCAGGGTTAATCGCGAGCTCCATGTCCGGCTTGATCTCAGCCTCACCAACCGCTACCCCCATCAGGGTAATTCGATAGCTGTTTGGTGTCAGTTCCAGATTATCGCGAATGTGTACTGCTGGAATCAAGAAACCAAAATCTTGAGACAGCTTTTTCCGTACACCTTTCACGCGCTCAAGCAATTCACCACCTTGGTCTCTATCGACCAAAGGAATCAAGCGGTACCCCACTTCGAGACCAATAATGTCTACCGGTTGAACATCATCCCAAGACAGTTCTTTTTGCGATGCGGGCTTATCACCATTGGCATTAGCGGTTGCAGGTAGGTTTTTCTCTTCTACCTTTGCCTTGTTCTTTTTATCGATAAAGTAAGCCCCAGCCCCAGCAACCACAGCAAGGCTCAAGAAGGAGAAATGTGGCATACCAGGAACAATACCCATGATGCCGAGGATAGCAGCGGTGATCATTAGGGCTTTAGGATTATCGAACATTTGGAAGACAAGTTGTTCGCCCATGTCTTCATCAGTATTTTGACGCGTTACCATCATCGCCGCAGCAATAGAAAGTAACAGCGATGGTATTTGTGCAACCAGACCATCACCGATAGTCAGTAGCGTATAGATTTCGATGGCTTCACCAAAACCAAGGTCAAACTGAGCCATACCGATACTCAAGCCGCCAATGATGTTGATGAACAATATCAAGATACCGGCTATTGCATCGCCTTTAACAAACTTAGATGCACCGTCCATCGAGCCGTAAAAGTCAGCCTCTTTGGTCACTTCAAAACGTCGAGTACGAGCCTGATCTTGGTCGATCAAACCCGCATTCAAGTCGGCATCGATTGCCATCTGTTTACCCGGTAGGGCATCTAGGGTGAAACGCGCACTTACTTCCGAAATACGACCCGCACCTTTGGTTACAACCATGAAGTTGATGATCATCAAAATCAAGAACACCACTAGACCTACCGCGTAGTTGCCGCCGATAACCACGTTACCAAAGGCTTCGATAACGTTACCGGCCGCGTCACCACCTTCGTGACCATGAAGCAATACCACACGTGTCGAAGCAACGTTCAAAGCTAATCGAAGTAGAGTCGCAATCAGAAGTACGGTCGGGAATGCAGCGAAGTCCAAAGGCCTGCGGGTATAAACCGAAACCAGTAATACAACCATGGACAGTGCAATGTTGAACGTGAAGAACATGTCCAACAAGAAGGCTGGTATTGGCAACACCACCATAGCGAGCGTCGCAAGTACCATAACGGGCGCGCCAATTGCAGGCATCGCACGATTAGGGATTTTAGGTAGCTTGTCCGCAAAAGGCAGGGAGAATTTCATAAGTCTAGACAGTTTCGCTATGTTGTAGCCATCTCACTAAGCTATTTGAGGCTCAGGTCTAAGCTATGTTGCTATGGTTTATAGTGCATAGGTTCAAATGCACAGGTTTATAATACTAAGCTTTATATGCTCGGGATTTATAACGCTAGGATTTATAATGACTGGGCTTATAATACTCAGATTTACAATGCTAAGGTTATTAATGATCGGCTAATAATATTCGGGATTGATATAGCAAACACTGTACCAACACTTTTCGTCAAATTATTGCCATCGCCTCTTTAAAAAGAGGATTAGCTAGCCCGCTATTATCAGGGTTCATCAAGCAGAGCTCAAGCAATTGATCTAATGTCGTAAATCAGGTGGGATCGGCATATTAGAATCTTGGAGTTTTGGCCTCTCTCCGCCTCGTTTTCGATACTGTTTCAGCTGAAATACATATGCAAGCACTTGAGCAACCGCTGTAAACAGACCGTCAGGAATTTGTTGTTCTAACTCGGTAGTGTGATAAAGCGCCCTAGCCAATGGTGGCGCAGGAACAATATAGATGTCATTTTCACGGGCAATTTCACGGATCTTCATTGCCATATGATCAACACCTTTAGCCACTACAACGGGGGCTTTGTCTTGATTCTGCTTATAGCGTAGAGCCACCGAGAAGTGCTCCGGGTTGGTCACTATCACATCCGCTTGAGGCACGTCAGCCATCATACGGCGCTGGGCTGCTTCTCTTTGCAACATACGAATGCGGCCCTTAACTTCAGGCTTACCTTCAGTATCTTTGTGCTCATCTTTAATTTCTTGTTTGGTCATCTTCAGCTGATCGGCGTGTTGCCAAATCTGGAACGGGATATCAATCGCCACCACGATAAGCAAAGAGCAGCTGATCAGCAGAATAAAATTGAGCAAGATATCTAAAGCGTGGAAGATATTCTGTGGGTATACCTCCATGCTCAGTTGCATTAAATCGTGTTGAGAAGCTTGAATAAGATAGATGGCCATTCCCGAAACAAGTGCCACTTTCAAGATAGATTTCAACAGTTCAACCCAACTCTGCAGGCCAAACATACGCTTAATACCACTGAGTGGGTTTAGCTTAGACGCCTTAGGCATCGCCGCCTGCATAGAGAAGTTAATCCCCCCGACACCCGCAGCACCAATGACGGCTGCAACAAATAAGGTTATCAGGATTAAGAACAGCGGGAACAACAGGTTCACCAATGCGCCACCCGCAATTTCGAGGAGTTTTGTGGTATCAAAAACTTCTTCCCGACTCAGAGAAAACAGACGTTGCATTGTTTCGAACAAAGCTTTCGCCATCGATTCACCAAACCACATTAAAGCAATCGCACCAACAATAAGTACTGACGCCGACGCTAACTCTTTTGACCTTGCAACCTGCCCTTTCTCTTTGGCCTGTTGCAAGCGTTTGGGCGTGGCGTCTTCCGTGCGTTCTTGACCGTCTGACTCTGCCATTTTAGTCTCCTAGCACTCTAACCTGATTAGACGACATATCTGTTGTTCGGTTTGTATCCAGAATAACTCGTAGTGACTAAACAAGCCGCCAAGGATATACCAACAAAGCAATAGGCCCACGAGTAGCGCAAATGAGAAACCCAAAGAAAAGATATTTAGTTGAGGCGCCGCACGCGTCATTACACCAAACGAAAGGTTAATCGTCAGCAGCGCAATAATACCAGACAATGACATCGCTAATGCTGTTTTGAACATGATACCCAACCACAGAGCAAGCTCTCTATAATCAACAGAGGTCAAACTTCCACTGCCAATGGGTAAAGTCTTAAAGCTGAACACCACCAGCTGCAGCATTTTCAAGTGACCGTCAGTCTCCAAAAAAAACATGGTCGCTAGCAACATAAACAATTGGCCCAGTACTGGCGTGTTTTGCCCGTTAGCCGGATCCACCATAGAGGCGAAACCCAAACTTGATTGCATACCCAAGATCTGGCCGAGCATTACGAAAGTTTGAATCATGAATTGGGTGACAAACCCCATGGCAACGCCAATCACGATTTGTTCAAATACCGTCAAGAAACCTTG
Source organism: Vibrio sp. 10N.237.312.B06 (assembly GCF_041464685.1). NCBI lineage: Bacteria > Pseudomonadati > Pseudomonadota > Gammaproteobacteria > Vibrionales > Vibrionaceae > Vibrio > Vibrio sp. 10N.237.312.B06. The sequence continues at coordinate 22,164 of NZ_JBFSPI010000009.1, read as the reverse complement.
GAAAGAGAGCAGTTCAATCTCTTTAGGAACAGCGGGGATCGCAGGCATCACCGCAAAGGTGATCGCTAAACCTAAATACAGACGAATACGCGGCGACACAAAGCGTGCACCGGTTACTGTCATCACCATCAGCATGGCTGAGATGCGAGTGTAGGGCCAAAAATAATTGGCTAACCACTCTAGTACAAGGCTCGTTGGGTATTCCATATCTTTTTAGTAAAGAACTTGTGGCAAGCGTTCGATGAGTTCGAAAAAGAACTCCATCATCATTTGGGTCATCCAATGTGCAAACATCATCAACGCTAATAACGTCACGATCAAACGTGGTAGGAAACTTAAAGTTTGTTCATTAATCGAAGTAGCCGCTTGGAAAACAGCCACAACCAAACCAATCAGCAGGCTAGGAATAATTATGGCGCAAACCATAATTAGTACCATCCAAAGGGCATCTTGGAACAAATCTACGAATATTTCAGGATTCATGCTTCCCCCAGCTACAAGGCAAAACTGCCGGCGAGTGTGGAGAGTATCAAATTCCAACCATCAACAAGGACGAACAACATCAACTTAAACGGCAACGATACAATCATTGGTGACAACATCATCATACCCATGGCCATCAAAACTGATGCCACCACCAAGTCGATAATTAGGAACGGCAAGAACAACATAAAGCCTATCTGGAAAGCTGTTTTCAATTCAGACGTGATAAACGCAGGAATCAGAACCGCCATTGAAACATCTTCGGGGTTGGTTACTTGTGCACCGGATATCTCAACAAAAGTTTCAAGATCTTTGATTCGAGTTTGTTTAAGCATAAAAGACTTGATCGGCCCTTGGGCAACATCAAACGCCTGTCGCGCTGATATCTGTTCATTCAAATAAGGCTGAACAGCTTGTTCATTGACCTGACTGATTACTGGCGACATGATGAAGAAGGTCAGAAATATCGCAATGCCAATAATCACTTGGTTTGAAGGTGTTTGTTGGAGACCCATTGCCTGACGCAAAATAGACATCACAACCACAATGCGGGTGAACGATGTCATCAAAATAACCATCGCCGGCAAGAAGCCAAGCATGGTCATTAACGCAAGAATTTGCAGGTTAATCGAGTAGTCTTCACCGCCATTGGCATTGGTGGTCATGGTAAATGCCGCTATGCCGCCACCATTACCGGTTAAGCTACCAGTGGTCATAGTCTTCGATTTGGCTTGATCTTGCTGCATCGTACTGATGGTGACCGACTCAGATCCAGCGGTATTCGCAGGAATGACAGTGCCATCTTCAACCTGTGCAAATACTGACACGCTAAATACGAGAGAGCAGAATATGATGAGCTGAACCAACCACACTTTCACCGTACGGAAAAATCCGGCATGGCAAAAGTAAAATGGATTCAAAAATCCGTTACTTGTTTGCATCTTTTTTTATTAGCTGGGAAAGCTGACTTGAAAATGTACTTTTTTCCAGCATCTCCTGAGTAAGAGGTTTATCGAGCTTAGAGATCAGCTGAATCGATTGTGTGGTAATGCCTACCAAGAACTGTTCATCACCCGCTTGTACAATAGCGATACGTTCTTTTGTGCCTACCGGAATTTGCCTAATAATAGCCAAACCTTGTTGATTCGACATCGCAGGCACTTGCATTCGCTTCAGTAGCCAAGCAATAAATAAAATGAAGGCTATAACGAAAATTAGCGACCCAAAGGTGGTCGCTAAATCGAGAGAAGGAGGCGTTGCAGCAAAGGCAATAGAAGGAGTAGCAAGTAGCCCTACTCCCAAGACTCTACGAGACAAACCTGTCATTCCGAGAGAAGAGCCCGCCAGTCTTTGAGACAAGAAGCCCATTAACGCAACTTCTTAATTCGTTCTGTTTGACTAATAACGTCTGTCAAACGAATACCAAATTTGTCATTCACCACAACCACTTCTCCATGAGCAATCAGAGTGCCGTTAACCATCACGTCAAGTGACTCACCAGCAATTCTATCTAGCTCAACAACCGAACCTTGGTTCAATTGAAGTAAGTTACGGATACTAATTTGAGAGCGGCCGACTTCCATTGAGATAGTCACTGGGATATCCATAATGGTATCCAGCTTACGACGCTCATCTTCTGAAATTGGAGACGATGAGTCGGTTAACTCATCAAGTGGTGCCGCGAGAACATCATCAACATCGATTGACGGTGCTGAAGGGTCTTCACCAAGTGCTGCAGCCCATTCGTCTGCTAGCTTTTGATCTTCACTAGGTTCCATTACCAATTCCTATACTTTTATTTACTTTGCTATTCTTCATCTTCGCTATTTTCCAACTCAGACATTAAGTCTTTGCCAAGAAAGGCGAGATCGGTTTTGACCACATGAGGTCTTTCAATTTTTTCAGAAATCTGTACCGCGAGCTTCTCTCCGGAACGGCCCATTTTAACACGATAGGTCGGCAGTTCTTCAACAAACATGGTTGCATGCTCAGGCATATTCATCGGGATAACATCCCCAGGACGAAGTTCCATCAAATCACGCAAAGAGATATCTTGCTCGAGCAAATTGACACGGAAGTTGACTGGCACATCCATGATTTCATCACGCAATGCTGAACTCCAACGAACGTCGGTTTCCATTTTATCTGATTGGACACCAGCATCCAGCAGTTCACGAATCGGCTCAACCATTGAGTAAGGCATAACCACATGGAAATCACCGCCGCCGCCATCGACTTCAATGTGAAATGAACTCACAACAATCACTTCGGTTGGACTCACAATGTTAGCCATACTTGGGTTTACTTCAGAGTCCAAGTATTCAAACTCAACGCCCATCACGGGAGACCAAGCTTCTTTGTAATCTTCAAAAACAATTTTCAGTAGTAACTGAATAATTCGTCTTTCTGTTGGTGTAAATTCGCGACCTTCAATCTTGGCGTGAAAACGACCATCACCACCAAAAAAGTTCTCTACGAGAATGAAAACTAGCCGAGCTTCCATCGTGATTAGCGCAGTACCTTTTAACGGGCGGAAGCGAACCATGTTTAAACTTGTGGGTACATAGAGTGTGTTCTGGTACTCACCAAATTTCATCATCTGTACGCCGTTGATCGACACTTCAGCCGTCTTACGCAACATATTAAACAAGCTAATACGCATATGGCGTGCGAAACGCTCGTTAATAAGTTCAAGGGTCGGCATTCGACCACGAACGATTCGATCTTGTGATGAGAAATCAAAATTGACCGTATTGTCACTTTCGGTTTCTAAGACATCTTCAACGTCTTCCACATCATCAACGCCATGTAATAGCGCATCAATTTCGTCTTGGCTTAATAAATCGGTCACATATTACCTATTGAATTACAAAGTCAGTGAATAACACTTTTTCAATTACCGGCTGGCCAACAGCTTGAGTTAAGCTTGCTTTAATATCTTCAGTCGCCTTGTTCCGCAGTTCAACTCTGCCGGCAGGAGATCGTAATTGATCGACCGTCGCCGAAGCGAATGTAGCAAGTAGTGCGCTTTCAACAAGTGGAGAGTGGTATCGAGCGAGAACTTCATTCTTCATACCACGTACCATCAGCTGTACTTTTATCTGAACTAAGCGATCTTTCTTATCGCCCGTAACGTTAAATAAGAAAGCTTGAGGCACATTAACATAGACCACTGGATCGGCACCCATGAGTTTAACCTCAGCTGACGACCCAGCACCCTCAGCCTTATCATCGGAACCCATTAAGAAAAATGCGGCACCACCACCTCCAAGTAACAGCACAACAACCGCGATAGCGATAATAAGGAGCTTACTCTTTCCTTTCGGTGTTTCTTGTTCTTCTGCCATATTCAGCTCTAACTTCCTGTTCTTCTATTAACTAACTGTACTTTCTATTAACTAACTGTTCTTCTATAAGCTAACGGTTCTTTCTATTAGCTAAGTGTTTTAGCCTGATACTAGGCATAATAACTAATTCCATCACGCTTTGACGTGACATTCAATTCAAGATTGCTGTTGCTATCAAGGTTTTCATCACCTTGACCATCATTTATACGGTTAGAGCCTGATTGTTGCTCACCATTATTGTACCTGTCTTGCCCCTGACCAGTATTCTGCTGCTGAACTGAAGACTCAGCAAGCTGCATCCCTTGCTGAGCGAGCATCTCCCTCAAACGAGGTAAGGTTTGTTCAATAACCTCTCTCGCTTGTTGGCTACCGACAGTAAAGTGCACGTTCGCCACGTCATTATTCATGGTCATGCGAATTTTCATCTGCCCCAACTCTGGTGGGTCAAGACGGATATCTAAGTTCTTGAGATTCTTAGACATCATCATTTGGACTTTTTCCGCCACCTGGTCGTTCGCTAACTCTTTAGTGAGTTGCAAAGGTGCCTGTTGAGCCGCTTGAATTTCAGCTCGCGTAGGTGCTGAACCCACCGTAGCTGTACCTTGTGCGCCAGCGGCCGAGGCTATCTGCTGAGCAAAGGTCGAATCTTTAGAATCTTCTTTAGCACCGGCTTTCCCCAAACCAGACAATGCCGCGGCACCTGCGCCCGCTTTAAGAAGCGCATCAGTAGAGCCTGCTTTTGTAGTGACTGGTACTGCATTCATCGCGATCCCTTGCGCGGTTAAAGCTGGATCCAACGTTGCTTGCTGCTGAGGTGAAGCAACATTAGCTTGTTGAGCGGCTGCATGTGCATTGTTGGCGTGCAGCATTGCTGCCTTATCCGTAAGAGCATTGTTTGTTGATTGAGAAGCGGCCTGCGCTGACACTTGTTGTGCAGCCGTCGCTACAGCTGCTGTTGATGCCGCAGCTAAAGCTTTAGTTTCGCTTGAATCCGTATTATCCCAATCAATAGCTGCGGGTTCACCAGACGCGCTGTTCACAGCCGGAGCTTGATTTAGCAAAGCCGTTGCTTGTTGTTGAACGTTAGTGAGCTGTTGATTCAACAGGTCTAAGTTAGAGGTCGCTTTAGCCAAAGCGGCTTGCTCATCAACCGTCAACTTAGCACCACTTTGTTGCTTCTTAAGCAAGCTATCGATAACAGACTGTTCTGATTCGATTTGTCCATTCAATTGTTTTAGTGCTTTGGTATGGGCATCAACCTGCTTGGCTAGTTCAATATCCGCAGCTGAGAGCGCTTGGCTCTGTTCGGCCACCGCGGCGCTAGCCGCATTCTTTTGACTCAGCTCTCGGTTCATACTGGCTTCAATTTGTTCTGAAGTGACGCCTTTATCCATCAACTGTCGGATTTCATCATCAGTCAGCTGAGACACACCCTTACCTCCGGTAAGAACAGCGATTTCAGAATCCACCTCAAGACTATTCTCTTGGGTTGCTGCATTCGTTTGTTGTGTCGCCTCATCCGTAATGGAAGCGACTGCAACTGAAGCTCCGGGGATATTACCTGGGGCTTTATCTACCTGACCTTGCTGAGGCAAGCCTTTGCCGTTTGGCGCTTGATTTAGAGTTTTGTTTGCCTCATCCAATTGACCAAGCAATTTATTGCCTTCATTCATCGCTGCATTAGCTTGCGATGCTTGCGTAGAGCCATCTACAGCTGATGTACCCTGAGTTTGGGATTGAGCAACCTGCTCTTTAGAATCATTCGTCGTAACCTGCGCATCTTTACCATCCGCCTTATCTGCGACAGTTTTATCAGCGACAGTGCTATCAGTACCCGAATTGGCTTTGAGCTTAGCCTTAGATCCAGATGCAGCCTCTGCAGATGTTTCCTCAGCTGCTTTCTCGCCTTCTACTTCTGAAGCGGCTTGCTTGCTTTGCGCTTCGTTCACTTCGTCAGTAGCCTTTGATTCAGCTGAATCACCTTTGTTCGCTTCGGCTGACGCTTCACCTTCGGTAGAGGCCTGTTTAGCATCAGGTTTCGCGGTGCTTTCTGTGTCTTTTGCTGCGACTTTACTGTCACTTTCTTCAAAGCCTAGTGCTTCTTTGAAAGACTCAAAGAAACCTTTAGAGTCTCCAGTTTCTTCTACCTTTGAAGAGGCAGAACCGGAGTCCAACAACGATGACGTTTTGTTGGTCGCTGAATTTGAGGAAAGACTAACATTCATATATACAAGCTCTATCTACTAGCTTTGCTGCCATGAATCAGACAACAAAAAGAAAGTCGGGTGCTTTTTATGCTTTTGATGAGCATAACTCGCAATTTGATATAAAACAGAGCAAGAAACATGCCTATAAGTTTTAAGTTTGCCATCTGAAGAGCAACACTTGCGTCATTCGTGAATTAGGTTCAAATCTTCTTTCGGCTATATAACAGAGTCGAGAACTCATCCATTTGCTTTTGCTCTCTTTGATCTTGCAGCTTTGCTTTTTCTTTCTGCTTTTTCTCCATCAACCACTCGTAGGATTTACGCTTTTTTCGTAACTCCATCCAATAGTTTTGGCAGTTATCGACCTGATTTTTAAAGTGATGCTCCGCTTCTCTCTGCTTAGAGAGCGTTTCATCTAATTGCGTTAAGAAACGGTTTAAGTGACCATATTGGCTAGCCGTTAATCCTGCCTTACCTCGGTCAACAAGTTGCTGGCAGTAATCAAGTCGATATTTTTCAATCTGTTCGACCTGTTCGTAGTAACCCTGCAGCTCGACATTCGCTTGATTCAGCGCCAATACAGCTTGGTTCTCTTGGTCTTTCGCTTGATCGAGAAGAAATTCTAACGCGTTATCCATGATTGACCTTATTCAACACGACCTAACCGCCTAACACATGCTTTAACATGTTGACGCACATGTCATAGGGAACCGTTTCTTTCATTTTCTGTTGTAAGTACTCGTCCAACCTCGGTTTCAAAGTGAAAGCACTGTCGATTGCAGGGTCTGTTCCCGGCTTGTAAGCACCAATCGAGACCAAATCTTGATTTTTCCGGCATATAGACAGTACTTGTCTAACGGCTTTCGACATCAAGACATGTTCTTCGGTGGTGATTTGAGGCATAACACGACTGACGGATTTCTCAACATCAATCGCGGGATAGTGGCCAGCATCAGCCATCTCACGAGATAAAACAATGTGACCATCAAGAATCGCTCGCGATGCATCGGCAATAGGGTCTTGTAAATCATCACCTTCTGTTAAGACGGTAAAGAAAGCAGTGATAGAACCTTGTTCATCGTTACCATTACCTGCTCGCTCCACCAGTGCAGGAAGCTTGGCAAACACAGACGGCGGATAGCCTTTGGTTGCTGGCGGCTCACCCACAGACAGAGCGATTTCACGCTGCGCCTGAGCGAAACGAGTCAATGAGTCCATCAGTAGTAAAACATCTAGACCTTGGTCTCGGAAATACTCGGCTACAGCCAGTGCGGTTTGACAGCCTTTTAAACGCATCAATGGAGACGAATCCGCAGGAGCGGCGACCACAACAGAACGCTTACGACCATCTTCGCCAAGGATCTCTTCAATAAATTCTTTTACTTCTCGTCCACGCTCACCAATCAACCCCACCACTACCACTTGCGCGGTTGTACCACGAGTCATCATCCCAAGCGTAACCGACTTACCCACACCGGAACCCGCAAACAGGCCGATACGCTGCCCTTTGCCCACCGTTAGTAAGCCATTAATCGCTTTTAAGCCAACATCAAGTGGCTCAGAGATAGGTTTACGAGCTAAAGGATTGATTGGCTCAGCATTAAAGGAAGCGCGTTGCTCGGTATAGATTGGACCTAAACCGTCGAGCGGATTACCTACGCCATCGATAACACGACCAAGCAACTCCATTCCAACAGGGATACCGCTTTCCGACGTCATCGGTGTCACGCGAGCGCCAGGTAAGATCCCAGTAATTTGTTCACTGGGCATCAAAAACAGGTTATCGCCAGAAAAGCCAACCACTTCGGCTTCCATCTGACCAGACATGGTCTCTACTAAGCATAAGCTGCCAATTGGCGCTTTGCAGCCGGTCGCTTCAAGCGTTAGTCCAACAACACGAACTAGTTTGCCTGAAGCAATTGGTCGTGACTTTAGCCCCTCGACTTTGTATTGGCTAAGACGGTTCGCTAACTCAAGCATTACTCATGACCTTGATGACGATTTACACCACAGAAGCTTTGAATGACGTTCTTCACGCGCTCTTCCATGCGGTAGTTAACACTCGATTCACCCGCTTCAATTTGTACGTCGCCGCGATTGAGTGCAGGCTCTGATACCAACGTCCAATTACGAGAGTCCAATTCCGTTTCGCCATACGCTGAGCGTATTATTGCAACGTCTTCAGGGTTTAGCTTCAATGTGATCGCGTGACCTGAGATTGGCAATGACTCTACCGATTCTTTCACGGTATCTAGTATGATTTGTGGGTTGGTTTGCACTTCAACATGAACCACTTCTTTGACCATAGTCAGCACCATGTCCACCAGTTGCTTCTCTACCTGAGCATTCATCAGCTCTAATGGCTGAGCGAACTGGTTGGCTAGCCCCATAAAGATGGCGACTTGCTGCTGAATGTACTCTTGACCAGCAGTAACGCCTTCCAGTTTGCCGGCTTCGTTGCCCTCTTCGTGACCTGCGGCAAACCCTTCTTCTTTGCCTTTTTCATAGCCTTGTTTGAAGCCGGCTTCTTGACCTTGGTGCAACCCTTCTTGATAAGCGCCCTGCTTGATCAGGTCGATTTGCTCTTCCGTTAGAACCAGCTCTTCGTCTTCAATGGCTTCTTCAACCGTTGGCATCCAGCCAGGATCGTAGTTAAAAGCCGTTTCTTTAGCTTGTTTGTTCACATCAGAGGTATAGTCAGGCAGCCCCCATTTCTGAGGTTGGGCAACCGTATTATCTTCTTCAGGGCGAAGGAAGCCGCGTTTTCTATCACCTGACATATCAGTACCTATCTATGAGTTCGTCCAACTGCGTTGTAGATTCAAGCAATTACACGGTAGTTAATCTGTGGTTTGAGGTTGGATAAAGAAAAGCCCCAACAATGTGGGGCTCTTGAGGTTTCTGTATTAAAGGAACTCGTCGGCGCCACCAGACAGCATAATCTCGCCACTGTCTGCCATCTTCCTCGCAATACCCAAGATCTCTTTCTGAGCCGCTTCTACATCAGAGACTTTAACTGGCGGCATCGCCTCAATATCGTCTCTCATCATATCAGCTGCACGCGTAGACATATTCTTGAAGATCTTCTCACGTAGGCTTTCATCAGCACCTTTAAGCGCTTTCTGTAGAACGTCTTGTGGAACATCACGCAGCAATCGCTGAACACCTTGGTCATCAACTTCAATAAGGTTTTCAAAGACAAACATAAGATCTTGGATCTGTGTTGCCATGTCTTCGTCTTGATCTCGAATTTGCCCCATCAAGATGCCTTCTACATTATTGTCCATGTAGTTCATGATCTCAGCAGCGGCTTTCAGGCCACCAATTTTGGCAGCTTGAGCACCCGCTTGACCCGCAAACTGTTTCTCCATGATTTCATTCAATTCAGCGAGAGCTGAAGGTTGAACTTCTTCAAGGTTAGCAATACGCATCATCAAATCAAGGCGAACACGCTCAGGGAATTGAGATAAGATCTCCGCAGACTGATCCGATTCCAAGTAAGACAGTACGATCGTTTGAATCTGTGGGTGCTCGTTGATAATGATGCTTGCCACCTGACGAGGATCCATCCACTTAAGAGAATCCAAACCTTTAGAGCCTGTACCCAACAGGATTTGATCGACAAGGTTATTCGCCTTATCTTCGCCCAGCGCAGCTACCAACGCATTCCGCATGAAGTCTTCACTGCCCATACCGATGTTGGTGTACTTCTGAATATCATCTAAGAAAGCGCGGTGCACAGCACCTACTTTTTCTTGAGACCAATCCGTTGAACGTGCCATTGCACTACCAACACGCTGAACCTGTTTAGGTTCTAGATGGCGAATGATACCCGCAGCATCTTCTTCACTTAAACTTAGCAACAAGATCGCAGCGCGCTCTTCGCCTGAGATAGACTCGATATCGACACTTGCGACATCAAGCTCACCACCTTCTGCTTGTTGTGGAACAATTTCGTTAGCCATCTGCCACCCAATTCTTAACTACTTGAGCTGCTAGCTCTGGTTCATTCGCTACAAGTGCACGTACTGCTTTCAGTACGTCCTCATCTTTGTGAAGGTTAGGTAGGTCGATACTTGAACCAAATTCAAATAACTCACCACCTTCAATATCACCACCAATTAAACTGGTTTCGCCGTCAGCACCAATTGGCATGCCGTCGGGTCCGTACATTTGATCGTCATCGTCTGCTGCTGGGTTAAGCAGTTTTTTCATTGCAGGGCGAACCAGCACCAATACGACAACAATAATAACCAACGCACTCGCAAACCAACGTACCCAATCATTAAAGTGTTGGTGCTCCCAAATTGGTACGTCAGCAACAATATCCGTTACTTGAGGTGCAAATTGCATGCTTAAAACATTGAGTAAATCACCGCGGTTTTCATCAAAACCCACAGTGCCAATCAATACCTGACGTATCGCGTTAATTTCGCTTGCTGGAATTGGGGTGTGAACCACTTCTCCTGTATCAGGGTTCAGTGATTGGCGATCTTTGATTGCAACGGATACGGTCTGACGATTAACCGTGCCGCTCTGTTTTCGCTCATGACTAATGGTCGTGTCCAGCTCAAAGTTGCGGGTCGCTTCTTTGTGAACCGAACCTTGCCCCATCATCGTACCATCTTTCATCTGAGCCACGTCCTGGGGAATCGATGCATCAGCAGGAGGCTGGTTACTCAAAGCCCCTGGAATACCAGCCACAACGTTGCCGTTATTGTAGTCTTCTAATGTATATTCACTTCGGGTTGCTGGAGTATTCGGATCAAAACGCTTTCTTGTTTGTTCCACAGCACTAAAGTCGAGTTGAATATCAACCTGAGCCGTGTAGTTACCAAACCCAAGAATCGGAATCAAAATGGAGTCAATTTTTTCACGTAGCGCTTGCTCTTGATTACGCTCTAACTCGTGCTCTTTTCGGCGTGCCGCTGACATCGGATCCTGAGAGCCAGAGCTCAAAAGTCGGCCATGCTGATCGGTCACCGTAATTCGCGAAGTTTTCATCCCCGGAACGGCACTAGCCACCATGTCCACAACAGAATCAACTTCTTGCTGCTTGAGGTTCGTCCCCGTTTTAAGTGTCAGGAATACTGAGGCAGAGGCTTCTTGATTGTGACGAACAAAGACACTTTGCTTAGGTAAGGCAAGTAAAACTTGAGCTTTACGTACCTGCTTCATCTGTTCAATAGCTTTAGCAAGCTGTCTTTCACGACTTAGTTTAAGACGCTCTTTCTCTAAACGTTGTGATACACCAAAACCCATGTCTTGCATGAGGATATCATCACCGGTGTTTCGCTCTTGGTTCAAACCCGCTCGAACCATATTTAACTTTAATGAGTTATATTCACTCGCTGGTACCGAGATGGTGTTCCCTTCAAGAGAGTACTCAATCTTCTGCGTATCCAAATAATCAAGAACCGGGATCAACTCTTCTGTTTCGTAAGCCCCTAATGGACGCATTTCTGGCTCTTTCACCCAGAAAAACAGCATTACAATAAGCGCTACACAGATCGAGATAGAAAGAACTAAGACGACTTGACGAAGCAAATCGAGATCACCGACGGCCATATCGAACTTAGATGAACTGCGCTCACCTAAATCGGTATTTTGCCCTTCGCCATCTAGATCAGAGCTTGCAATAAGTGCGTGGTCGTTGCTATCGCTTACGGTTAAATCTGTTGTTTGACTGTTATCTGCCACTATTTACTACCCAACTTATACCGGCATGTTCATCAGCTCTTTGTACGATTCGACCAATTTATTTCTAATTTGGATCGTCGCTTCAAAAGCCACACTAGATTTATTACGAGCAATCATCACGTCAGATAAAGACACGCTTTGATCGCCACTGTCAAAACGAGTTTGAAGATTACCAGAGGTCTTTTGTAATGAGTTCACATTATTGATGGCATTAGTCAGCATGTTGCCAAAATCTGCACCAACCGCTTGGCCCGTTGCAGCAGGACGCGTGCTGGCAGCTTCAACCATCATTGCCTGCATTTCGCCTTGTAAACCATCTATTCTCATTTACTACCTCAGGAGTCAAAATTATGACTATCTATTTAGCTTTATTATTGACAGAGCAATTAACGTGCCATGCATCAATTTGACTAGCTATCGTAATACACTAGTCAGAAAGCTGACACTACTAATTTATGTTCAATTTGGAATATCTATTCCAGCATCACGCATTTTCGCTAATTTATAACGCAATGTACGAGGGCTAATGCCTAGCTTTTCAGCCATATCTTTACGTCGACCATGACAAGCAATCAATGTTTCGAGAATGATCGCATACTCTTGATCTCTAAGTTCATTTCCAAGCCCTTCGCTACCTGCCACGACTTTATTGATAGGATTCGCTTCAGCAATCGGCTTAATTTCTGGCGCTGCAACACTGTTCCCTTCAACGATCTGTTGTAGTCCAGTTGCGTCTTGCCAATCAACACCTTCAAGTAAAATATGTTCGCCTGAAATATTTTCTTGCTCACTCAAAATTAGAGCGCGCTGCACGACATTATCCAGTTCACGTACATTTCCCGGCCACGGATAATTGACGAGTTTACTAATGGCTTGCTCAGACAGAACAGGAACAGGCATTCCTAGTTTAGTGCAATGACGTTCCACCAAATGTTTCGCAAGCGGCGCAATATCGCCTTTACGTTCACACAGCGCTGGCCAAGTAATTGGAAATACATTCAGTCGGTAGTATAAATCTTCACGGAAATTCCCTTCAGAAACATACTGTTTTAGGTCGCGGTTACTGGTTGCTAGAACACGGACATCCAATTTTATGCTCTTGCGGCTACCAAGACGTTCAACTTCGCGCTCTTGCAACACTCGCAGCAATTTCGCTTGTAGGCTGAGATCCATTTCGCTGATCTCATCCAACAAAATAGTACCGCCTTGAGCTTGCTCAAATTTACCCGGACAAGCTTGAATCGCACCGGTGAACGCACCTTTATCGTAGCCAAACAGTGTTGCTTCCAACATATTGTCTGGAATCGCGGCACAGTTAATCGCAACAAACGGACCGTCTTTACGGCTCGAAGCGTTATGAATATAACGAGACATGACCTCTTTACCAGAGCCACTTGGCCCTAGCACCATCACGTTGGCATCGGTTTTAGCCACCTTGTCAGCCAGCATCATTAGTTTGATACTTTTCTCATCGGCAACAATAGCATCGCCATTGTCATCCGACTTTACGGGAGCGTAACGGCTCACCATGTTTAACAGCACTTCTGGCGCAAATGGCTTTGCCATGTAATCGATAGCGCCTTCTTTCATTGCCGCGACCGCATCTTCAATGTTGGCATAGGCCGTCATCAATAGAACCGGAAGATTTGGCCAATGCTGCTTGATGTTTCTTAGCAATGCTAAACCGCCCATACCGGCCATCTGTACATCAGAGACCACGATATCAACAGAGTTTGATTTCAATTTTACCAGAGCATCTTCCGCACAATCCGCTTCCAGCCATTCATAACCAGCAAGCGCGAGTGTATCGACAAGGGCTTCGCGTAGACCTTCATCATCTTCGACGATTAACACTTTGCTTTGAGCCATAGGATTCTCCAGTGTAAATTCAGTTAAAACTTATTAGTCTTCAGAAAAAGAGCTTCTTTCCAACGGTAGACACATGGTAAAGCATGCGCCGTCACCCTCTTCTGATATCAATTCCAGTCGACCTTCATGTGCTCGGCATACCATTTGTACAACCGCTAAACCGAGACCTGTGCCTTGAGAACGAGTGGTAAAGAAAGGTTCCATAATCTTACCTTGTAGTTCTTTAGGCACTCCGGGGCCACTGTCTTGCACTGATATCTTAAGTTCACCGTTTACGGGTCTAAAAAACACATCAATCTGCGATTTCTTGCCAGCAATTTGAACTGCGTTCAAAACTAGGTTACTTAAAGCAGAAGCGATAGCATTGGCGTTGCCAAACATTTGAGTCTTTTCATCTTCAACTTCCTGACAATAATCAATCTGGTTGCTTTTTAACGCAGCCTCCACCATAGGATGAAACTCAATGATGAGTTCCGCGATGGTGAATGGCTTAACCACCTTGTTGTCGCCACCTTTGGCAAACAACAGCATGTCATTCACTTGTTTCTCTAAATCATGCAACCTATCCATCAGCTTAGATTGAAAACGCGTTTTTGTTGCCGGCGGCAAATTTGGCGCGGCAAGGTTTGATGCATACAGCATTGCACTAGAAAGCGGCGTGCGAACCTGATGGGCAAGCGAAGCGACCATTCTTCCGAGTGAAGATAAACGCTGAAGATCGCTCACACGAGACTGAAGTAAGCGAGTTTCTGTCAGGTCTGTAATCAAAATAAGCTGACCTGTAGTCGAAGCTGAAATCGCTAAGCGCACTTTTCGCCCATTCTTCAATGAGATCTCATGCCCATCATCGTCCCTTGGTTCAAAGGCATTTTGTATTACCGAAAACCATTTCTCGCCAACCAACTCAACCCCGAGAATACGGTGTGCTTCAGGATTCGCTTCTCTCACTTCACCATGTGTATCTAACAAGATGACCCCCGCAGGCATAACATCGAGCACTTGCTTATAGCGCTCAACCTGTTGCTCAACAGAATCTAGATGTGATTGATTTTCTGGTTCGTTAGATAGGTGCATGTCAAAAATTTGCCTCAAATACTAAAACAGCCTGACATGTACAACACAAGTCAGGCTATTTGCTATATTTATCACATAGTTAAGCAAGCAACAACTCGACTATGGTTTATCTGTTCGTTTAGCTAAAGTTGCCAAAAAGCTAAAATGCTAAAATGCTAAAGTGTGTACTAGTTTTCGTTTTCATCGAAAATAGGCACTAACGCTGCAAGTTATATTTACGCATTTTTTCGACCAGAGTGGTTCTGCGCATTCCAAGCATGTCAGCAGCGCGAGCAACAATACCGCCCTGAGCCTCCAACGCTTGATTGATCATATTCACTTCCATATCAGCGAGTAGTTCTTTCAAGTTAACCCCTTCAGCGGGTAAATCTTGAGGTGCGTTCGCATTGTCAGCAAGCTCATCGTGCTGCTCAAAACTGAAGTCTTCTGAGAACAAGTCAGAAAGAGCATCTCGCTCTTGCTCTTCCTCTGATGCAAAATTATTAAACTCTGGCTGAAACTCTGGGATATCACTGTATCTATATTTAGTTGGTAGATGATTCACATCAACCAAGCTATTTGGATATAAAATAACCATTCGCTCAACTAAATTAGCTAACTCACGTACGTTGCCCGGCCAGCAATGCTCCATCAAAGAGTTGATTGCACGGGGAGTAAAACAGATTGGCATGCCACCTTCAGCTTCCATTCTGGTCATCAACTCCTGAAGCAATAGGGGAACATCTTCTTTTCGCTCCTGAAGCGATGGCATTTCAATTGGGAAAACGTTCAAGCGATAGTAAAGGTCTTCACGGAACAAATCATCTTCGATCATGTTTTCAAGATTGCGGTGTGTTGCCGCAATCACTCGAACATCAGCTTGAATGGTACTATTGCCACCTACACGTTCAAAACTGCGTTCTTGTAAAACACGAAGCAACTTAACTTGCATCGCCATTGGCATATCACCAATTTCATCAAGAAACAGTGTACCACCTTCAGCCAACTCAAAACGGCCTTTACGTGCGGTAATTGCACCAGTAAACGCGCCCTTCTCATGACCAAACAGTTCACTTTCGAGCAAGTCTGGCGGTATAGCGCCACAGTTTACGGGAACGAAAGGTCCTGAACGACGTTTAGAATGATAGTGAACATTACGTGCTACAACTTCTTTGCCCGTGCCTGACTCGCCAAGAATCAATACGTTTGCTTCAGTAGAAGAGACTTGTTCAATCAAGTGACGAACTTCTTGGATACCAACACTCTGCCCAACTAGACTACGAAAAAGCGTGTTCTTACGCGCTGAAGGTAAAATTTGAACGCCTTTACGGCCTAAGAAGTCTTTACAGTGTCTCAGTGCATCACTTAATTGCGGATAGTTAAGAGGAAGTTCGAGTTCACCAACAAAGTTAGTAAGTTCCTCAACCGGGTAATCGTTTTTGCCAATCACCAGTAAAGGGATGTGATTAACATGAACAAGCTTTTCATTCAGTAATGCGAAGCCTTTGGCTTTAATTGAACCAATGATGCAGCCAGCCCACTGTAGGGACCAGTCAACTTTGTGTGCTTGTTCAGAGCTGATTACTTCGCAGCTCTCTCCTACAAACTCTAATATTGTGCTTAAATTGTGACGATTTTGAGCGTTATCATCGACGACAAGCAGTTTTGCCAAACCTTGCATAAGTAGGAATTATTGCCTTTATTTTGGTGCGATGCGGAAATTGGTAAGCGACGTAAGAGACAAAACAGAGAAAATATCAATGATTATGATCTACGTGGACAAATCTAGGAAACCAGCAACGAAAAAAGCCATTAGGCTATCTAATGGCTTCTATTTTATTTGATTATAAAAATAAGGCAACCAAGCAATTCAGAGATATGCAATTGGTTTAAACTGGGATGTTTCTTTAAATACCAACATCCGCAGACGTTAAATTGTGATATTCATTCGGAATTTGGTCCCAAGCGCTCTTAATTTCGCGGATAATATCGATAACATCATCAATTGGCTGAGGATCATTTTTGTGATTTGCAGCAGAAATTTGCGTGATCATAAACTCATAAAGTTGATCTAGATTTTTCGCAATGTCGCCACCATCGGACATCGATAGGCAACTACGCAGGCTAATAATGATATCTAGAGCCTTACTCAGTCGCTCACCTTTCACCGGGATGTTGCCCGCTTGCATTGCCGCTTTACCTTGAATTAAGCGCTCGATAGCACCAGCCATTAGCATCTGAACAATTTTATGCGGTGAGGCAGCTGTAAGCTGACTATCCACTGATACCTTTTTATATGCCTGTAAAGAACCGCGCATAGTAAACCTCTTCTATAAAAACTTTTTGTATTGTTGAACTGATTTGGCACCATGTCGGTATTTATGTAAGTTTTTACCTACTCGACCAGTCTCAGACTGCATCAGTTCGACCAATTGTCTTGTTCTCGAAATGGCTTCAAACCACTCGGAGCTTTGCTTAACGTCGGGATATGAATCGATTAATTGAAGCACGTTTTGCAATAACTGTTCTCTGTTATCGACAAGATGCACTATTTCTTCAGCATTAATTTCACTATATTCGAGCTTAGACATAATTAATTGATCGAGCTCACAAAGCTCTTGAAGCAGTTTGCTCATCTATTAGCCCATTGCACTCATCATGCTGCCCAACTGAGATTGCATCTTGCTGGTCGCATCCTGCATCGCAGTGAACTTGGAGTGCGTACGGCTCTCTAGGCTATCCATGCGTCGGTCAAGCGCGCTTTGATCATCAACCAAACGGTAATTTTGTTCGACTAAGCTCTTTTCTCTCGTGCGGATTGAGCCCGTAACACCCGTGATCCCTTGAATCGCATCTTCGACTTTTTTGGCGAAACCGTTGTTGCCGCCAAAGAACTCACCCAACTTATCAAAGTGATTGTTAAGCTGACGATCAAGCATGTCGTAGTTGATTTCTAGCGAGCCTTGTCTTGTGGTGGTGATACCAAATTCAGTCAAAGACTTAAGGTTGTCAGGCGCGTCTTCAATGCTTGAAGAGAACACACTTTTTAGTCGCGAGTCTGCGTTACGCACTGTACTGTCACCAGAAAGAGGGCCTTTTTGACCTGTCAAAGGGTCAACACTCGCCAAACCTTTAGATACTTGGTAAAACTGATTATAAGAGCTAACAAAAGCTTCAATATCTTCACGAACACGATTACGGTCGTACTCAACACCAATTTCTGCTGGCGGCTTATCTTTTGGCGTTTTACCTTTAACCGTAATATCAATACCTTCAACGGCATCTTCAATCACATTATTATTGCTAGAAAGCTGAGCGACACCATCCAGAATGACCATTGAATCTTGTCCAGCTTGCACTTCAGTCATGCCGCTGTATTGGTCAAAAGACTGTTGAGCCAAAGCCAGATTAGCTTGAGCTTTATCAACCTTCTCTAAATGTGTTCGTTCCCCCGGAGATAACCTAGCTCTCTCTAATTGCTGAGCCTGCTCCGGGGTTAATTCACCTTTCTCAACTCTCTTCGCTAACTCTGAACGTTCCTCAACCAATTTACTTTCTATTCTGGCTTTCTCGGCATCGAGCTTCTGCTGCGCTTCTTTGGGGGTAACATAAGAATCCGTCAGAGTACCTGCGGCAGTATTTGACCACCCCGGAATATCAGCGGCTTTCTCGATGGCTTTTTCGTCAAGCTCGAGTTCAGGCCTAAAAAAAGAATCGAGTAATGTGCCCGAAGCGGTGTTGTTCCAGCCTGGGATCGTATCTTCTGGCATCCCTGAAGCCGCTAAGGCGGACGCATCTAGCGCCTTTTGACCTGCCATTGCCGCTTCTTGGCCATAAGTTAAATTATCACGGTCAAATTCAGCGAAAGGATCTTCAGGTTCAACGACAGGTTCCGATTTTCTTTCAAAAATAGGATTGCCGTTTTCATCAAATATGGAATTTCCGTCATCGTCTCGCAGCGGAACAGCAAAGCCGTCAGGAATTGGGTTACCGTCAGCATCCAATTTAGGAGGGGCATCAGCTAAGACGCCTTGCGCTACTGAGCGAGCATCTTCTAAGGCTTTCAGTCTTTCCGATAGGGTTTTATATTCTAATTTTTTTAGAGGGTTGTTATCTTCAGAGTCAACGTGGAGTTTTATTTGATTGTCTTCACCAGACATATTTGAAGCGAGGACTAACCGTGGTCCTTCTTTATCATTAATGATAGAAGCTCGAACACCCGGATTATCCCCAGCGCTGTTAATACCTCTAACAACATCACGCAGTTTTGAGTTAGCACTAACTTGTGTTTCGAAGCTCTCGCTACCAAGCGAAACCTGCAGCTTGCCAGGGCCAAATTTCATGTCATCTGATAGAACATCAGAAGCCACTTTATGGCTCTGGGCAAGCTGCAACACATCGATGGCATATTTGCCAGCGATCGCTTCGGTAGTCGCGGTAGCAGAAACAAGATTTTCATCAGTACTTTCTACTGTTCGCACAGCAAAAGCTTTATCCTGACGAAAGCTTGTCATCAGATCCTTCATCGAATCAAGGGATTCTCTGAGTCTTCCATAGGCACTAATGCTGGTGTCGATTCGCGTTCGTTCATTGTCGATCTGTTGCTGTTTAGGCACACGCTCAGAATCAACAATTTTGCTGACCATGGAATTGATATCCATGCCAGACGAAATCCCCATTGGGCCAAAACTCATTAAACCACCTCAATAATACGACTTAAACCTTAGCCTCCAATATTCCACTATTCGAGGTTTGGGCTGCTAGGCGCCTCAGAATTTCGAGCATTTCTTCGTCGGGAATTTGGCGAATAATATCGCCTGTTGTGGTCTCATAAATAGTGACCACATCTCTCCCAGTCTCTTCATCAACCTTGAAGGCAACACCCTTGTTAAGAGAAGATATAAACTCATTGACCTTCTCAACCATCTTGACACGCTCCTGATCATTTAACTCTTGTCTATGTTGAGCTAATTGAATCGCCGCTTCGGTAGCCATCTCTTTCGATTTTTCTACCTTGCCATGAGATGTTGCTTCTTTTAGTTGTAAAGTGCTCGACGCACTACTACCTTCATCGCTTGCAAATTTAGTGCCATTAGGTGAGCCATAAGGCTGGATGTTCGACGCGTTAGATAATATTTCCATAACACTCTCCCTCCCACCTTTATGAGCCTAACAGTAAAACTCTACCCACAGTAGAGTTTACCGTTACTTACTGAAGTAAGTTTAGCCCAACAAGCTTAGAGCTGCTGATGGTGATTGTTTTGCTTGAGCTAAAATAGAAGTACTCGCCTGTTGTAAGATTTGAGACTTCGTCATTGCCGTTGTTTCTTTTGCGTAATCGGTATCTTTGATACGGCTCTTAGACGCATTAACGTTTTCGTTAATATTATCTAAGTTGCTGATTGCGTGATCAAAACGGTTTTGGAATGCACCGAGAGATGCTCGGTTACTGTCTACTGATTTTAGAGCGCCATCAATAATAGATACCGCGTTGTTAGCACCAGCAACCGATGTTACATCGATATCGTTAACAGTAACGTCTTTACCTGCACCAATCCCTAGCTCGCCCGCCAGACTGCCGCCAAATTCAACATTACCTTCAATTTTTTGGCTAGAAGCAAACAGTTGCAGTTTACCGCCTTCACCTACCGATGCTTGGACGTCTGGACTTTGGCCATTAATATACGTTGCTAGCTCTTCCATGTCGTTGCCTTCTTTCGCAGAAATAGACAACTCTTGAAGATCACCAAACTGATCTTGGTATTTCATCGTTAGAGCAGAGTTTGCTCCTACACGCCAAGACGTATCTTTACCCTCGGTAACACTATAGCTCTTACCGCCCATAGCTTGAGTGTCAGTACGCATATTATTCATCGTCAGCATTACTGCTTCACCAGAATCTGCACCGATTTGGAAAGATTGGCTACCAAAAGTACCGTTCAAAAGCTTGTTACCACCAAAAGAGGTCGTTTCAGCAATACGGTTAAGCTCAGTGTTTAACGCCGATACTTCTTCTTGGATAGCAACACGTTCAGATCTCGTGTTTGAGCCATTTGAAGATTGAAGAGAAAGGTCACGCATTCGTTGCAGGATATTGGTTGACTCATTCATTGCACCTTCAGCAGTCTGTGCAATAGAGATACCATCATTCGCGTTTTTTACAGCCATATCTAGGCCACGGCTTTGCGACGTTAAGCGGTTAGAGATTTGTAGGCCTGCAGCATCATCTTTCGCGCTATTAATTTTATAGCCAGAAGACAAGCGCTCCATTGATTTTTGAGTACCTTCAGCCGCGCTATTTAGGTAGCGCTGAGCCGTCATTGCAGACACATTTGTGCTTACATTAATCGCCATAATTGATCTCCTTTAGGCATTTTTTCATGCACTTATGTGACTCTCACCTCACAAAAATACATGTTTTTCTGTTTTATATACCAGTGTCTCTCTCACCTTACATTGGTACATATCATTTCTCTCAATCCCTTTAACGGCCCCTTAACTAGAAGCTTTAATAAAAAATGCATTTTTTTTCGTATTATTTTAAATATTAAAAAAACGTGAAGTAGCTCGATTAATCTCACGGCATCTTTTAAAGCCGGATTTGTACCAATCACAGTAAGTAAGTGAGCAGAAATAGCGCAGGAAAAATGCTTGAGAACAAGGCAGGGTTTTTCGATAAGTAGTTATTCGCCGTTATCGAGTTTTTTAACAAGCTAGGGTGATAAGTTATTTACTACGATTGGTATTAACACTATGTGTATCAACATCCATCAGAACATTGATATAAAAAAGGATTCCTGATACCTCGCTCTACTCAGTTCTGGAATGACGAAAGGCTACTTCGATACAATAAGCGATTAACGATTAACGATTAAATCATCATTTCCCGACTCGTTCATTCCTTACTGTGAGGAACGAACGTGATAGGGAATCTCGCTTTTTCTTTCCCCCCTGCTCTCGAAAATTACCGTTACCAAATCGCAGGCAATAAAAAACCCAGCCGAAGCTGGGTTTATTTAGCGCTCATCTCTCACCACGAGCTAATTTGTGGAAGCCTAACATTGACGATGATGAACAATAATGCACACGGTCAATGTGGCCTTTCAACCGATTAACCTAGTAGGCTAAGTGCCGAGTTCGGAGCTTGCTTCGCTTGAGCAAGAATCGAGCTTGAAGCTTGAGAAAGGATCTGAGATTTAGTCATCTGAGTTGTCTCTTTAGCGAAATCGGTATCTTTGATACGGCTCTTAGATGCATTAACGTTTTCGTTGATGTTGTCTAAGTTGTTAATTGCGTGGTCGAAACGGTTTTGGAAAGCACCAAGCTCAGAACGGTGGCTATCTACATATTTAAGTGCCGCATCGATAACAGCTACAGATTCTTGAGCACCACCAACAGACGTTACGTCGATAGTATCAACTGTTACTTGCTTACCTGGTTGCATGCCTAGCTCACCAGATAGACCACCAGAGAATGAGATAGCGCCATCAACTTTGTTGTTGCCA